>NZ_VOYT01000059.1:0-2080 GCF_013420145.1 Acinetobacter sp. YH12021 | reverse complement strand
TCCTTTAGAATAGGCGCATCTTATTTCTTAGCTTTGATTTCTCAATGATTCAGTTAGACCAGTTATCTATACGTCGCGGTGGACGTGTTTTATTTCAAAAAGCGTCGATGCAGTTACACCCAGGATGGAAAATTGGCCTAACCGGTGTCAATGGTGCCGGGAAATCGACCCTGTTTTCAGCTTTGCTCGGCGGCATGGAGTCAGACACCGGTTCGTTGACCCGTCCTGCGGTATGGACCGTGGCGCATATGGCACAGGAAATCAAAGCGCTGAATATGAAAGCCATTGATTTCGTCTTGTCCGGCGATGAAGAATACTGGGATATTCAGCAGAAACTGGAGCAGCCAGATCAACTGGATGATGCAGAACTGGCGCATTTATATGGCCGTTTTGATGAAATTTCAGGTTATTCTGCGCCGGCCAAAGCTTCGCAACTGATGGCCGGTCTGGGCTTTTTTGAACATCAATCCCAACTGGATGTTTCAAGTTTTTCTGGTGGCTGGCGCATGCGCCTGAATCTGGCGCGTACCCTGATGAGCCGTTCCGATTTACTCCTTCTTGATGAACCGACCAACCATTTAGACCTGGATGCCATTCTCTGGCTCGAAGACTGGCTGAAAGCCTATGAAGGTACGCTGGTGCTGATTTCGCATGACCGGGATTTTCTCGATGCGATTACCGACCATATTTTACATATTGAAAATCAGGAACTGATTTTATATACCGGTAACTACTCGACCTTCGAGCGTACCCGCAGTGAACGTCTGGCGCAGCAGCAACAGGCTTATGAAAAGCAGCTGGAAACCCGCGCACATCTGCAAAAATATATTGACCGTTTTAAAGCGAAAGCCACCAAAGCCAAGCAGGCACAGAGCCGGATCAAACAGCTGGAGCGTATGCAGGAACTGTCTGCTGCCCATGTTGATACACCATTTACCTTCAGTTTCCGTGAACCGACCAAAATGAGTTCGCCTTTATTGCAACTGGAACATGCCGATATTGGTTATGGTGACAAGCTGATTGTCACCAATGTCAATTTACAGATCACGCCAAGCAGCCGGATTGGTTTGCTCGGGATGAATGGTGCCGGTAAATCTACCCTAATTAAATCGCTGGTCGGTGATTTAAAATTGCTTCAGGGTCTGCGCAAAGACTCGGAACTGCTCAATATTGGCTACTTTGCCCAACACCAAATGGATGCACTGGATGGCAATGCCAGCCCGATGTTACAGCTGGCCCGTATTGCCGATAAAAAAATCAGTGAAGCCAGCTTACGTTCTTTCCTGGGCAGTTTTGGTTTTAGCGGCGAACGCATGGATACGCCAAGTGAAAGTTTCTCAGGCGGTGAACGTGCCCGTCTGGCTCTGGCATTGATTGTCTGGCAGCGTCCAAACGTGTTGATTCTGGATGAACCGACCAACCATTTAGATCTGGATATGCGTCATGCATTGACCATGGCCTTGCAGGATTTTGAAGGTGCTGTGGTGCTGGTATCGCATGAACGCCAGCTGATTGCCAGTGTCTGTGATGAATTGCTGCTGGTACATAATGGTCAATGCCGTGAATTTGACGGTGATCTGACCGCTTATGCCGACTGGTTACGTCAGGCCCGCATTGAGATGATCAAAAACGGGCAGAAGCCAGCCGAGCCGGTGAAATCTCAGGTCGAAGTCAAAGCAACCATTTCCAAACTGGACAAAGAAGCACAGCGTAAGGAAGCGGCACGCCAGCGGGAACTGAGCCGCCCGATTCGTAAAAATATCGAAAAATGCGAAGCACAGATTGCAAAGGTTACGCCGCGTCTGGCTGAAATTGAAACTTTACTGGGTGACAGTGCTTTACATGAAGCCTCACGTAAAAATGATTTGCTCAAACTGATGAATGAGCAAACCGAGCTGAAAGCCAAACTGGAAACAGCCGAGGAACAGATGCTGGAACTGATGATGGAACTGGAAAGTCTGGAGCAGTCCTTCTAACGCTATTTCAATACCCCCCATTATCTGAGAGATGAGTAACAAGCGTTATTCATCTCTTTTTTTTTATTAAAACCACCCATTTTTAATATTTTCCTCCTGCTTTT
>NZ_VOYT01000058.1:0-2176 GCF_013420145.1 Acinetobacter sp. YH12021 | reverse complement strand
TTGGCCTTTCACTTTTTCACGCCCCAATTGGATAAAAATGAACAATTTCGTAAATTATAATTCTTTAACACTAAAGTTACATGTTACTTATGATTAAAAATCATTTAAATGATACATAATTTCATGAGCTTTCAGATTGTAACTTTAGGGTATACCCTAAACATACATAAAATTTTAAAGTTATTTCATAGTAAAAGGTTACATATCACATGACATTTTTAATTCTTGTATATTACCTAATGAAAACCGTGAAAATTTTCTAAATAGTGAATGATCATTACAGAATTATCTTTTCTTTTCCCTATTTAACTTAAAATAAGTTATATAACTTTAAAATAATTGTTTATCTTTGAGATATTAAAAATGCAGCAAGTCGATGTACCTAAAATATTTGTTTCATATAGTTGGTCAAGTCCTGAACATGAAGAATGGGTTCTAGAATTAGCTGAAAACTTAATGAAAGATGGTATTGATATTGCCCTTGATAAATGGGAATTAAGAGAAGGAGATGACCCAATATTCTTCATGGAAAGTATGGTTAATGATCCTACTATTACTAAAATAATTATGATTATTGATGGAAAATATACGGATCGTGCAAATCAACGCCATGGCGGTGTTGGAACTGAATCTACGATTCTATCGCAGGAGCTTTATAGTAAAAGGGATAAAAATAAAATTGTCGCTGTTATAGCTGAACCTGATGCTCCTAAACCTATATTTTATGCAGGTAGACTACATGTTGATTTGTCGGATTCTGAAAGATATGCAGAGGAATATGAAAAGTTAGTTCGTTGGGCTTATGATAAATATAAATATGAGAAACCTAAACTTCTTGGTAGTGCTCCGAGTTTTATTGTTGCTGAAGATAATCAAGTTGCATTATTCACAAATACTCAATATCGAATGGCAATAGATGCTTTAGAAAAGGGTAGAAGTAATGCCAGCAGTTTGGTAAAGCAATACTTAGATAAGCTATATTTGGAATTACCAAAATTTTCACTTTTAGATGATGATAGTAATGTTGAAGAAGCATTTAAACAGAAGCTTGAACATTTTCAACCTCATTTATATGAGTTTAAAAAAATTGTTGATACTGTTTGTACTCATTCCAATGAATCTAAGATTTTTAAACATTTCCGTAGCTTTTTAGAAAGCCTTTTAAATTTATTAACTGTTATTCCAAATCAAAGAAGCCGTTTAACAGCAGATTTAGAATTATTTTGTTTTTTAAATTATCAAATATTTCTTTCGCTAATATCTATTCTGATTAAAAATGAAGAATTTAATGAACTTAAAGAGATTCTAGATGAACTCTATATGTTGCCAGAAAATTTTCATCATCGGCACTTATTAGATAAAAAATATATGACTTTTAGCGTTTTTCTTCCAAGAGAATATAATTTTATTGAAAATACCTTAAAATCAAGAATGTATTCGCCATTAGGAGATCTTGTAAAGGACTATTCTGATAATCAAGTTATTAGTTTTGAAGAAATGTGTGAAGCAGATGCATTCTTGTTTATTAAATCTTTAACACTTAATGTACAAGATGATGATTTTTATAGAAAAAGATGGTGGCCTCATCTGTCTTTTTATATTGCAAATCATCGACACCTTGCTTTAAAAGTTTTTGTTAAGTCAGAAAGAGCCAGCTATTTTGACGAAATCAAGAAAGTATTGAATGTTCAGGACTTACAGTTTATAGAGGATATACTAAATATAAATAAGGATAATCCATATGCTCCAAATCCATTTATTCCTAAATGGACTGGGTCATTTGCTCAATTTGATTTAAAGATTCTAAGCAATTTAGAAAAATTACATAAGTCATAGATAACAGATCTCTTTCATAAATCAAAAAATGACCGATATATTGCTGATTATTTGTACCGAAGAATTTTAAATATTCATGCATAATTTGCGAATGAAATACCACGACTCAAAGAAGCTTTCTGAAACACAGTTTAAGCGATATACAGGCATCAGTTTTTCAACCTTTGATTTAATGGTTGAACAATTGAAAATGCATATCCCTGTAAAAGGTAGAGAGGTGGTTCCACTTGTTTGAACAACTAAAAGCGTATTTATAAGTGATATTCCGCTCTAGTTAAGCCACCTTGTTTTGTTGGGGTAGCTGATCATAGTAAAACTCATTTGGTGTCATTTTGTCTAG
>NZ_VOYT01000057.1:0-2180 GCF_013420145.1 Acinetobacter sp. YH12021 | reverse complement strand
ACCGCCATCGTGTCGTGATCGGCAAGGATACGCGCCTGTCGGGCTATATGCTTGAACCCGCGCTCACAGCCGGTTTCACCTCGATGGGCATGGACGTATTCCTTTTTGGCCCGCTGCCGACAACGTAATAGGAAGAATAAACGCCCTTTTCACCCAAGTCCAAATTAATTTGCCGATTCCATAATCAGGGTGTATTACAATTCCATAGAGTTTTTCAATCCAGGTGGTTTAGCTGATAACTTAACGATTGATCAGCTTCTTCGTGAAGATTACTCGCCATGGGCGCGCAATAAAAGGATATCTGCCACGTTCAAAGAAGCGCATTTTATTGAAAAATATGGGTCAGGCATCAAACGAATCCAAGAAGGCTTCGCATCCTATGGTCTGCGTCCCCCTGTCTTTGAAAATTTCCAGCACGGTTTTCGAGTTATTGTCTCATCAAAGCTACTTTTCGAATCTAATGAGGGAGTAAGTGAGGGAGTAAATCTACTATTTAATCAGATAAGAACTAATCCAGGAAAGCGTGCACCATTTTTAGTAAACGAGCTATTAGTTCCTGTCAAGATAGTAGAGCGGTGGCTCAAAATCTTAAGAGATGATCATAAAATCGAGTTTCGAGGAGCTCCTAAAAGTGGAGGATACTGGCTAAAATAGAAATCAATGATACTCTTAAGTGGCACCAATCGAACTCCTATTTTAGCATTTAAAAAAGTATCCTCACATCATTTTATTGAACAATACCTAAGGCTGCTCTGGCGGCATTGATATGATTATCGTCGTTGCACTCTACCGCAAAAGCGCCATATGCTAATGGAGCTGCAGCAGCCCTCTCTATAGATTGTTCGTAGAGCCTATCCCATATCGTTCCGCCTTGTTTAGCATACTCCGTTATCAAACTCTTCAGGCTATCCTCTCCAAAAACCGATACGTGACCAGAAAAGTCCAGTGCAGGATCACCCATATGCGCAGTAGACCAATCTATGATACCAGAGGTCTTACCTTCCTTCGAGGTTAAGACATGCCCTGCATAGAGATCGCCATGGATGAAACAAGTGAATTCAGGCCACAAAGGGTCATTGTCCAACCATCTACGGTATCTGTTTTCCAACGGCTCGCTGATACCTATCTCAGATTTCACCAAGTGGATACGGTCAGCTATTTCGGTCCTCAATTCACTTGGAGTCATTATTTTCAAGTTGCTCTTTCTCACATCGTCAGCTGTAATACGATGTAATTCGGCCAATGATTTTGCCAGAGACTCCACATAAGCTATGCTATCGCGATCTATGTTCCAAGAAACCTCATGTGTTATCGCATCGAATGTCAGAGCAGGCGCATCCTCCAGTAAAGGGTAGGCTATTAGGCGCTCCGATACAATTTTCCAATCAGGGACATTGATCGACAGGTTTCTTTTGGCTAAATCCAATATTCTACTTTCATTTTCGATTTGTTCAAGCATATCGCTTCTTCGAGGTATACGGAGTACCCAGTTCTCACCGTTTACTTCCTTTACAAAGGCAACTCTAAAGTCGATGCCCATCTCATTGACGCTCATCTCTTCCGAAATTCTCAGCCCATGCTCTAGGGCTAATGTTTGCATATCTTCGATTGTCATTTCTATACTGTTTTCTTTTATTAAATTGGTACCAGTTCCCCCGACAGGACATTCTGAATGTCATATACAGGTGTAACACTTTACCCATATTCTTTTCGTATGGATAACACTTCCCATCAGGGAACAAAAATCTGATACATGAATTAATTGTGAGACAGTAGACCTACTGTCGCATTGAAGCCATCTCGGCGACTATTTGATTAGGAAAACCAAGGCTTTGCCATCATAGCCTTATCATAGAAGTATAACATAGTTGTAAAGATAGAAAATTATTTTTTATTCATCCATGATGTTATTATTTTATAATAACATCATCTAAACATGTCCTGTCGCTCTTTTGTGCTGTGATATTTCATACCTATTAACTGCTTTCGTTTGAATTATACGACGTTCTACTCACAATAGGGCAAGGGTTACTCATTCCGTAGGATGCGGTTCACGTATAGGAAGAATAAACGCCCTTTTCACCCAAGTCCAACAGCTTTGGACCGCAGTTGACTCTTTCGACACCCCTGCGATGCAACCCAATCCGGCTGACGGGGAGCCAGCAACGCTGAAAATTTAC
>NZ_VOYT01000056.1:0-2580 GCF_013420145.1 Acinetobacter sp. YH12021 | reverse complement strand
TGACTTCTGCAATGTCAAAAAGACCATCAGCACTTCGAGATATACGTCCTTCTTTGATAGCTCTGTATAGTGTAGAGCGGCTGACGTTAAAGCGGTTGGATACTTCACTTAGCGATAACTTAGCCATGTACCGTGTCCCTTTTATTTGATGGCATGTATCCCACTTTCTTGAGGTGTGGGTATAGCTCTATGATGCGCTCAGGATCTTGTAGCATCTCAGCAATACGTATAGCAAACTGTTGGTAGCTTTCTGTACCTTGAGAATATTTCCCCATTTCAGGTAATTCTGAAAGCTTATTAGCAAACATATGACGTTGAGCATCTGTCATTTTTGAAAAAAGATCTAGCGTGTTTGGATCTCGCTTATCTGCTATTGGTTGATTCGTTTTCTTTTGTTTGAAGGCGAATGAAAAACCTGAAATAGCACGACCTTTTTTATGTTGCTCATATTTAACGGTAATATCAGAAAGCTCATTAATTTGTTTAATAGCAATATCTAAAACACGTCTTTTAAAAGCCTCTATACGATCATATTCATTAACTCCTATACCTAATTGGCTACGGAATTTATTCAACTCATATATAGGTGTTTTTCCTACAGACTTCCATTGCATTAATAACTCATAGAGTCGTACAGCATAAACGCTTTTAAAATCGGAAGTTTTTTTAAGATGGTAACTAGTAAAATATTGTTCAAAGCCATCTATTTTTGTGACATGTTCAATTACAACACGAGTTTTGGTTTTCGCTTCGTTTCACTCGCTCAAACTCTATTGAATCTCGCTTTCGCTCGATTCGTAGGGGTAATTTTTTGCAAATACCTTCTAAAATTATGTAAAAAGCAAAAGCAACTATGACTTCGCTTCGCTCAGAAGCTTTTTTTGCTCGCTCCGCTCGGTCTAGGTGCAAATATCTGCATATAATTTACGCTTATTTAGGCTTCTCAGCCTAAAAAGCTGTTTTTCAGAGAGTCTAGGCGCGAATTTTTGTTGTGGCGCTCGTAGACACTCGCTAATAAATACTTGTTATTTTTTAATTAATCTAATAGAAATCATCTTCTATCGGATTTTGCTAAATTGGAAAACATTAGCGAACAGCTGCAGAGAGTTTTAGCTAGTCATAATTCATAAAAAATATCGATTGTGTACTGTACTGTAATGTATTAAAATACGATACAGTACAGTACACAATAGGAAGTAAACCCATGGCAATCACTAAATCAGATGTGGCAAAAGCCATCGAATCCCTTGCAGCACAAGGCTCAAACCCAACTAACGATAATATCCTTGCGGTTCTTGGTAGCGGCTCAAAGACCACTATCAACAAATACCGCAAAGAGATCCTTGAAGAGCAACTGGCGGCAGCCGTTACTACGGCAAAAACTCTGAAAGATGCGGAACTTGTTACCGTGTCACAAGTCATTGCAACCCTATTGCAAGAACGGATTGATGCAGTACAAGGCGGATATGCGGAAACAGTGCAACAACTGGAAAAGCAGCTTGCAGATACCACAGAAAAACTGGAACAGGTGCAAATCAAACTTGATGAACAGGTCAAACAAACTGATGACACCACCGACAAGCTGAAAGTCGCTCTTGCTAGTACAGATAAGGCAAAAGAAGACTACAACGCCTTGCAAGCCAAATATGAACAGCTACTCGAAAAATCAGGCTCGATCAAATATGTGGAATCACAACTCACTAATGCAAATGCACGGATAGCTGAATTAGAAAAACAGATTACAATGCAAAAAGACAAGTAACTGACGATGAAGGCTGACATGCTCCCCATTAAATCACTGGTTTAGTACGGAGTATGTCAACGCTCTTTGGGGGTTACATCATTCAAATTGCTAATTCGCTATGACTGCCTAAGCGAACTAATTTCAAAATTAGTAGTTCACCTTCTTCTGTTTTCTTATAGATTAAAACGAGATCAGGTTTGATATGGCAATCACGATGACCTACCTAATTACTGACCAAAGCATGGTCACGATACTTTTCAGGCAAGGCTTCATCAGCTTGCAATAATTCTAAAACAGTTTGTAGTTCAGCATCTAATGTATTTCGATGCTGCCCTTTTTTCTCACGTTTATAGTCTTTCTTGAATGCTGATGTGTACTTAATCGTCCGCATTTAGATCAGCCATCAAATCTTTAACAGAAGTGAAGCTCTTTGCTTTGCTTAGATCTTCTTCCATTGCAGCAATGGTTTCAGGATTGGGCTGCCAAATTTCAAAAGGCAGAGCCTTTTCTTTCGCTACCTTGGTTAACAGCAAGCGAACTGCATCCAGAGAGTTTAATCAGACTCTGAACAAAACCTGTGACCATACGTAAAGAGAGTCGGAATAGTAATTTGATCATTAAGCAGCATTGAACCGCTGTATCGGAGTAGGTCTGATTTCGACCTTGCTTGCCTTGTGATTGTGCATACCACTGAGTCTTTGGATCAAACTGTCAACGGCATTCTAAAATTGACCCCTTTTACCTTACAAATGGCAAAGTAAAATTGACCCCTTTGATCTCGTATTAAATTTCAACCTGAGGCTGAATCCCTATTCTTTTTTTATCCTTCAAACGAT
>NZ_VOYT01000055.1:0-2811 GCF_013420145.1 Acinetobacter sp. YH12021 | reverse complement strand
TCACAGCACATAAATAAACAAAGCCTTTTGCCATAGGGATATACGTTATATCCGTAGACCACACTTGATTACTGCGCTGAATAGCCAACCCTTTGAGCAGATATGGATATTTACGGTGAGCTTGATTGGCCTGACTTAGATTTGGTTTACGATATAACGCATTAATGCCCATTTTCTTCATTAAAGTACGTGTATGACGTCGTCCTATATGATGTCCTTGACGATTCAATAAATCACGCATCATACGGCTACCTGCAAAAGGGTATTGCATATGTAACTCATCCATACAGCGCATCAGCTTCAGATCTGATTCACTCACAGGTTTTGGGCGATAGTAATAACAACCACGGGAGACTTTCAGCAGCTTAGCTTGCTTAGATACTGAAATCTGAAGTGAGTCATCGATTAACTTTTGTGGTTGAAGCGACCCAGTTTCTTCAACACACCTTCTAAAAAATCAATTTCTAATGCCTGCTCACCGATTTTTGCATGTAGTTTTTTTAGATCGATGGGTGGTTCTGTTGGAGCTTTTGATTGATCGAAAGCTTGCGAGGAAGCTGAAATCAGTTGATTTTTCCAGTCAATAATTTGGTTTTGATGAACATCAAATTCAGCACTCAATTCAGCAAGTGTTTTTTCTGCTTTAATCGCAGCAAGTGCTACCTTAGCTTTAAAGTCATTTGAATGATTTCTTCTTGGTCTACGTGTCATAAAATACTCCATATATTGATGTTTATAACATCATTTGGGGAGCAAAATATCACTTATAAGTGTTGTTCAAATTTCCTGATCCACCTCTGTGGCTCAACCTGCGAAAAGAAACGAGTTGCTACGTAAGTCCGAGAACATGCTTTCCATGGTCTCTGAGCTCGCCTTTGGGACCGACATATCGGTAGAGAGTGACGCGCTCGATGCCGAGTTCCTTGCAGAGATCGGAAACTGAAGTATCGCGCTGGGCCATGGCGGCTTGCGCGAGACGCACCTGAGCTTTGGTGAGCGCGAATTTTCGTCCGCCCTTGCGACCGCGCGCTCTCGCGGAGGCGAGACCCGCCATGGTGCGCTCTCGGATCAGATCCCGCTCGAACTCGGCCAAGGTGGCGAAGATTCCGAACACCATGCGACCGGACGCAGTCGTGGTGTCGATCTGAGCGCCCTTTCCAGTCAGAACCCGCAGGCCGATCTTGCGGTCTGACAGCTCCTTCACCGTGTTGACCAGATGGGCAAGCGATCGTCCGAGGCGATCGAGCTTCCAGACCACCAGCACATCGCCGTCACGCAATGACTTGAGGCAGGCAGTCAAGCCAGGGCGATCATCACGACCGCCGGAAGCAAGATCATCATAGATATTGTCCCGTTCGACACCTGCGGCGCGCAAGGCGTCGTGCTGCAGGTCGAGAGACTGCGAGCCATCGGCTTTGGAGACGCGGGCATATCCGATCAGCATGTATCACAAACGTTGGTTTGAGGCGGCGCTTCGGCCACGATTGCATTGACCTCTGGAAATGTATCTCAACCAGCTTCATAAACAAAGCGTCTTGAACGCTATCAGATTTTGAAAAAGGAACATGTATGCCGCGTCGCGTCACTCTAACCGATCGGCAGAAAGACGCGCTGTTGCGCTTGCCGACTTCACAGACGGATTTGCTCAAGCACTATACGCTGAGTGATGAAGACTTTGGGCATATCAGGCTGCGTCGGCGCGCTCACAACAGGTTCGGCTTCGCCCTGCAATTGTGTGTCCTGCGCTATCCCGGCCGGGTGCTGGCTCCAGGCGAACTGATCCCTGCAGAGGTCATCGAATTTATCGGAGCGCAGCTTGGCCTGGGTGCCGACGATCTCGTAGACTATGCTGCCCGCGAGGAAACACGGCACGAGCATCTTGCCGAGTTACGGGGGCTCTACGGCTTCCGCACCTTCTCCGGACGTGGTGCGAGCGAGCTGAAGGAATGGTTGTTCCGAGAAGCCGAGATGGCGGTGTCGAACGAGGATATCGCCCGTCGCTTCGTAGCCGAGTGCCGACGCACCCGCACTGTCCTTCCCGCGACATCCACGATCGAGCGGCTTTGTGCCGCGGCTCTCGTCGATGCCGAGCGACGCATCGAGACGAGGATCGCCAGTCGGCTGCCTATGTCGATCCGAGAACAGTTGCTGGCATTGCTCGAGGAGACGGCTGATGATCGGGTGACCCGTTTTGTGTGGCTGCGCCAGTTCGAGCCTGGCTCGAACTCTTCGTCGGCCAACCGGCTGCTCGACCGGCTCGAATATCTGCAACGCGTCGATCTCCCCGAGGATCTGCTTGCCGGCGTTCCTGCCCATCGGGTGACTCGTCTGCGCAGGCAGGGTGAACGGTATTATGCCGACGGCATGCGCGATCTCCCGGAGGACAGGCGGCTTGCGATCTTGGCTGTTTGCGTCTCGGAATGGCAGGCGATGTTGGCCGACGCAGTGGTCGAAACCCACGACCGGATCGTCGGCCGTCTCTACCGTGCTTCGGAGCGTATTTGCCATGCAAAGGTCGCAGACGAAGCGGGGGTGGTGCGTGACACCCTGAAATCCTTCGCCGAGATCGGGGGCGCCCTGGTCGATGCACAGGATGATGGCCAGCCGCTGGGCGATGTCATCGCGAGGGCACTGTTGCAAAGTTAGCGATGAGGCAGCCTTTTGTCTTATTCAAAGGCCTTACGTTTCAAAAACTCTGCTTACCAGGCGCATTTCGCCCAGGGGATCACCATAATAAAATGCTGAGGCCTGGCCTTTGCGTAGTGCACGCATCACCTCAATACCTTTGATGGTGGCGTAAGCCGTCTTCAT
>NZ_VOYT01000054.1:0-2908 GCF_013420145.1 Acinetobacter sp. YH12021 | reverse complement strand
CGGTTTTCGGACTGTTCCGCCAAGTTCCAAAGTTGGCTGCGGTCAATTTCAATATTGAGATTAGACACAATTTCGGTATGGGCGACTCCATCCTTTCTCGTAAAGTCATGCGTCAGCCCTGTACGTTTATCTTCTAGTTTTTCCCCTGCACGATAAGCCATAGATGCAACGGCAGTTCTTCCCGAACTGCGGTTAACGGTTTTGGTTGTACAGTGGTAAATCGCCATTAAATTTTCCTTGTGGCATCCACGTATTGATTACATTTCGGGCATTCTTTTCTAATAGTTTGAATGGATACTCCATTCATTTGCTCTATAAGAATTTTAGGTAATTTGTATAAAAATTCATTCCCACAGTTTGAGCATATAAAAATATGCTGTTCATCAATATTGTATTTCTTCATTTGCTTTACCGCTCTTGCTTTTGCTTTTGGGGTTAAGGGGTGTCCCCCTTACGCATCTTTTGACTTGAATGAAATTCAAGTCGTAAGTGCGCATTTCATGAAAAACACGATAGCATATTACCCGCTTGAATTTCAATTCATAGGGTCTTATGCTTGAGTGGTTTTCTATATTACGAAATTAATCGTTATGACTAAATCTGCTGAAAATATCGAAAAGAAAATTGAAGCCCAGTTAGAGAAGCTGAAACAGTTAAAAGCACAGAAACAGGCTATTGAAGCAAGAGAACGTACCAAAAAGAAAGAACAGGAGCGCAAGGATGATACTCGGCGTAAAATTTTGCTCGGTTCTTACTTGATTAAGAAAATGCAGGCAAATGAAGCCAATAAAGAAAAAATACTCGCTGAACTCAACGAATATTTAACAGAAAATAGAGATCGACAGCTTTTTGATTTGCCCGATATTGAAGCCTAATTTTTCTTAGCTGTTTGGTTTTTTTGTTCGGCTTGATACTCTGGAATGAGCGTATTTAAAACCTTTTGAATATTGTCCTTGTCCTCGATTTGTAAATTATCCCGATAGTAAATTAAGTTCTGTATTTTGCTTTCCATCTGCATTTTTTCGGTGGGTTCGGCATCTTTGGATAGTCGGGATAATAGGAAGATATAACCGCATATATTTTCCCTCGCAATTTCATAATTTACGATGTCGAGGTATTCAACGGTCACATGCTTTAGATCGGTTGATAGGTTATTTAATTTAATCATGGCTGAAATCCTGATTTTTCTAAAATTGGATAAAGCTCTCTGAATTTTTCAGGCTCTAACAGCATATCTGCTATACGGATAGCAAATTGCTGGTAGCTTTCTGTACCTTGTGAATATTTCCCCATTTCAGGCATTTCTGACATTTTTTTTGCAAATAAATGGCGTTGTGCATCGGTCATTTTGATAAAAAAGTCAGGTGTGTTTGGGTCACGCTTAGAATCTAATTTTTTCGGTTGTTGTTTCTGCTTAAACTTGAATGAAAACCCAGTAATTGTACGCCCTTTCTTGTGTTGCTCATAAGTGGCTTTTATGTCTGTATGTTCATTGATTTGAGTAATGGCAGTTTCTAATACACGGCTTTTAAAATGGTGCATACGTTGATATTCATCATCTTCAACACCTAAATTTTTACGTAATTGTTGTAGTTCAAAAACAGGTGTTTTACCAACTTCACGCCAAGCGATTAATAACTCATAAAGTCTAGTGGCATACTTACTGGTTAGGTGTGCAACTTGTTTGGCTTCATATTTTGTAAAGTGTTCTTCTAATCTAGTGATTAAAGGAACTACATCAGGTGCGAAAGTAATTTCTAGTAATGCCAAATCATCTACATAAAAAATACGGCTTACCCAGCGAGAGCGAACGATACCTACCTTCCCTGTTTTTTTATATTCGGCTGTATAGCTAAACTGCCTGTTAAATAGATTATTTACGGCATCTTTCAGGGCTTTGTAGGATGCATCAGGTGATACATTAAATAGTTTTGCATAGTCACTAGCATGTATTTCTAGTTTGCTATCTGCCGTAATACCCCGCCCTAATTCCCTTGCATTAATGATTGCAAGCATGACTAAACGCTGTTCCGTTAGTTCTAAATTATAACTGGCGTTTATTAATGCATTATCTTTCACAACTAAACCATTCTTCATATTAAATACACGTTATTATTAATGTGTATTTACACACTATATATTTTATGTGTGTAAATCAAGAGAATTTGTGTGCTTATACAAGAGAATTTGTGTGCTTATACAAGAGAATTTGTGTGCTTATACAAGAGAATTTGTGTGCTTATATAAGCTGTAGTCCTCTCATATCAATGTTTTCAGCTTATCTAAAAGCATTTAAAAGCTTTAAAAATAATTAAAAGCCTTTCGAGAGGGGAGTGCAAACTGCCCTAGGTACTCGCTAAAGCTCGTACTCTATTGAAGCTCGTTCCTCGCTTCGTGGGGCAGTTTTTGGTTAATCCTATTTGTGAAATCTAAAAGCAAAAGCATTTGTAATGTATTCGCTTCGCTCATACTTTTTGAAAAGCAAAAGCTCCAAAGTTCGCACCCATTCGGGATGCTCTGTACCTACCGTTTAAAATCGAAAGGGAGCTTGTAATCAGAGAAAAGGCGAGGGCGAAATTTTGATGATGCTCAATCGCTCGTAGACACTCGCTCGGTTCTTATTATCTAGGTTTTAATTATTTACTGGAGCTAATCAAAGTTGTGAAACATTGCTTAAATAATAGGCGTGAAACGTGAAAAATCATAAAAAAAGCCCGAACAGGGATGTTCGGGCTATAAACTAGAAACTACAGCATTGATTTCTATAGATAATTATAACGCATTTCGTATAAGGTGTATTATGTTAATTTTAGAAAATCTTCACTACTATTATTTTAAAATAAGCCTTATATCCAAGCATAAAACAAGGTTGTCTAGACTTCTTTTAACAGTAAAGTTATCATAAAAC
>NZ_VOYT01000053.1:0-3000 GCF_013420145.1 Acinetobacter sp. YH12021 | reverse complement strand
ATTTCGTATAAGGTGTATTATGTTAATTTTAGAAAATCTTCACTACTATTATTTTAAAATAAGCCTTATATCCAAGCATAAAACAAGGTTGTCTAGACTTCTTTTAACAGTAAAGTTATCATAAAACTGAATTTTATTTTTTAGGTAAGTTTATGCATTCTATCCGCATTCGTTAAGACACAACTATTTGCATAGTGACACTATTTTATAATGGTGGGCTTTTGTTGTGTCTTTAAGAATATATGCGGATATATAAAGTAAAAGTATGCTTAATTTATAAGTATGCTTTTAGTGCATAGTTTCCAGTTATAACTTAATTGACTAGCTATTTGTCCACCCTGTGGATGAATAGCTTTTTTTTTGGGAGGACACTGTGATGCTAGCTTTTGTTTTCACCTAAATCCTGTTTGCTGCATAAAAAATTTCAAGAGCTAAACAGGAGTAAATAAAAATGAGTTTAATTATTAAAGCGAGAAACATACGCTTGGATTATGCTGGGCGTGATGTTTTGGATATTGATGAATTGGAAATTCACTCTTATGACCGTATTGGTCTTGTGGGTGATAACGGAGCAGGAAAGAGTAGTTTACTCAAAGTACTTAATGGCGAAATTGTTTTAGCCGAAGCGACATTACAGCGTTTTGGTGATTTTGCACATATCAGCCAACTGGGCGGAATCGAAATAGAAACGGTCGAAGACCGGGCAATGTTATCTCGCCTTGGTGTTTCCAATGTACAAAACGACACAATGAGTGGCGGAGAGGAAACTCGTGCAAAAATTGCTGCCGCATTTTCCCAACAAGTACATGGCATTCTAGCGGATGAACCAACCAGCCACCTTGATCTCAATGGAATAGATCTACTTATTGGTCAACTTAAAGCATTTGATGGAGCATTACTTGTTATCAGTCATGACCGATATTTTCTTGATATGGTTGTAGACAAGATATGGGAGTTAAAAGACGGTAAAATTACGGAATATTGGGGTGGTTACTCGGATTACTTGCGTCAAAAAGAAGAAGAGCGACAACACCAAGCCGTAGAATATGAGCTGATGATGAAGGAACGGGAGCGATTAGAATCTGCTGTGCAAGAAAAACGCCAGCAAGCTAATCGATTAGACAATAAGAAAAAAGGAGAAAAATCCAAAAACTCTACCGAAAGTGCTGGACGACTTGGGCATGCAAAAATGACTGGCACCAAGCAAAGAAAACTGTATCAGGCAGCTAAGAGTATGGAAAAGCGTTTGGCTGCATTAGAAGATATTCAAGCACCAGAGCATTTGCGTTCTATTCGTTTTCGTCAAAGTTCAGCCCTAGAACTGCACAATAAGTTCCCGATTACGGCAGATGGTCTGAGCTTAAAATTTGGTAGCCGTACTATCTTTGATGACGCTAACTTTATAATACCGCTTGGCGCTAAAGTCGCTATAACTGGATCGAATGGAACAGGGAAAACGTCCTTGTTAAAAATGATATCAGAACGTGCTGATGGATTAACCATATCTCCAAAAGCTGAAATTGGCTACTTTACACAAACAGGATATAAATTTAACACGCATAAATCTGTGCTCTCCTTTATGCAGGAAGAGTGCGAGTACACAGTTGCGGAAATTCGTGCAGTATTGGCTTCAATGGGGATCGGAGCGAATGATATTCAAAAAAACTTATCCGACTTATCGGGAGGTGAAATCATCAAACTGCTTTTATCCAAAATGCTTTTAGGAAAATATAATATTTTGCTTATGGATGAACCAGGAAACTATCTTGACCTAAAAAGTATTGCCGCATTAGAAACAATGATGAAGTCCTATGCAGGAACTATTATCTTCGTATCTCATGACAAGCAATT
Source organism: Acinetobacter sp. YH12021 (assembly GCF_013420145.1). Classification (NCBI taxonomy): domain Bacteria; kingdom Pseudomonadati; phylum Pseudomonadota; class Gammaproteobacteria; order Moraxellales; family Moraxellaceae; genus Acinetobacter; species Acinetobacter sp. YH12021. The sequence goes on along the minus strand of NZ_VOYT01000053.1, from coordinate 1,149 downwards.
GGTCGATAATATTGCTGACATTATCTACGAGATCAAAGACCACAAAATCATCAAGACTTTTGAGAGAGATTGTTAATGATAGCCAATCTAATCCGAACATTAATTATTGAACTCTTTAAAGGAAATTAAAAATGACAATTCAAGATATTCAATCACTTGCTGAAGCACACGGCTTGTTGCTTACGGACAAAATGAATTTCAATGAAATGGGCATTGATTTTAAGGTCGTTTTTGCTCTTGATACAAAGGGGCAACAATGGTTGCTGCGTATTCCTCGTCGTGATGGCATGAGGGAACAAATCAAGAAAGAAAAACGCATTTTAGAATTGGTAAAAAAACATCTTTCTGTAGAGGTTCCTGATTGGAGAATTTCATCTACAGAATTAGTGGCTTATCCCATACTTAAAGATAATCCTGTTTTAAATTTGGATGCTGAAACCTATGAAATAATTTGGAATATGGACAAAGATAGCCCGAAATACATAACATCTTTGGCAAAAACCTTATTTGAAATCCATAGTATTCCTGAAAAAGAAGTTCGGGAAAATGATTTGAAAATTATGAAACCTTCAGATTTAAGACCTGAAATAGCAAACAATTTGCAGTTAGTAAAATCTGAAATTGGTATAAGTGAGCAATTGGAAACCCGCTACAGAAAATGGTTGGATAATGATGTTCTATGGGCAGATTTCACCCAATTTATACATGGCGATTTATATGCTGGGCATGTACTAGCTTCAAAGGATGGAGCTGTTTCAGGCGTTATTGATTGGTCAACAGCCCATATAGATGACCCAGCGATTGATTTTGCTGGGCATGTAACTTTGTTTGGAGAAGAAAGCCTCAAAACTCTAATCATCGAGTATGAAAAACTAGGGGGTAAAGTTTGGAATAAACTATATGAACAGACTTTAGAAAGAGCAGCGGCCTCTCCTTTGATGTATGGTTTATTTGCCTTAGAAACTCAAAATGAAAGCCTTATCGTTGGAGCAAAAGCTCAGTTGGGAGTTATATAATTTAAAAATATGATTGCTGAGAACTGCCTTGTTTTGAAACTTGGTTGGCTTTAATTAGTTTTTAGTATTCTTTATAGAAAATGCCTCGATCAAGGGGCATTTCTAACAATCATTTAACATAAAATTTCTTATG
>NZ_VOYT01000052.1:0-3417 GCF_013420145.1 Acinetobacter sp. YH12021 | reverse complement strand
GCCAGGCCTCAGCATTTTATTATGGTGATCCCCTGGGCGAAATGCGCCTGGTAAGCAGAGTTTTTGAAATGTAAGGCCTTTGAATAAGACAAAAGGCTGCCTCATCGCTAACTTTGCAACAGTGCCAGTTTTATTACGAACGTGTTTTGGGTGGACAACGGAAAACATATTTCATCGAAAGACCAAAAAAAGAAAAAACACTTCCTGTTGTGATGAGTGAAGAAGAAACCATTCGGGTACTACGCGCTATTGAAAACGTGAAACACAAGGCTATTCTGATGACTATTTATTCGGCAGGTTTGCGCATTTCTGAATGTATAAACCTGAAAATAAAAGACATTGACTCCAAGCGCATGCAAATTCGTATAGAACAGTCAAAAGGAAAAAGAGATCGTTATACCATTTTATCTGAGAAAACATTAATTATTTTAAGAACATACTTTATGGAATATAAACCAAAAGATTATTTATTTGAAGGTCAAAAAGGTGGCGCATACTCAAGCCGAAGTATTCAAAACATTTTTAAAGCAGCTGTTTTAAAAGCAAAGATTCAAAAGGAAGTTACTGTACATACCTTACGACATAGCTTTGCAACGCATTTGCTTGAGAATGGTACGAGTTTACGTTATATTCAATCGTTGTTAGGTCATTCAAGCAGTAAAACAACTGAGGTTTATACACATATTACCACCAAGGGAATGGAACAATTAAAAAGTCCGATGGATTTGTTAGATATATAGAAAGGATTTGTATATTTGAGCAAAACTTAACAAAAAGCACTATGAATATAAATCCTTTTGAGAGAGTAGAAACGAACGGTAAACGGTTGAAAACGGATTTGTCACTGATAATGAAAGGTTTAGCAAAATAAGATATAGTGGATATATACGCCATTTGGCGTATAGCCACTTGTTATGTGCCATTTTTGAATGACAATGCGAATAGATACGGACAAACAAATGAATTTACTTAGTGATAAGAACGTTGCAATAATTGGTGGTGGACCCGTTGGACTGACTATGGCAAAATTATTACAGCAAAACGGCATAGACGTTTCAGTTTACGAAAGAGACAACGACCGAGAGGCAAGAATTTTTGGTGGAACCCTTGACCTACACAAAGGTTCAGGTCAGGAAGCAATGAAAAAAGCGGGATTGTTACAAACTTATTATGACTTAGCCTTACCAATGGGTGTAAATATTGCTGATGAAAAAGGCAATATTTTATCCACAAAAAATGTAAAGCCCGAAAATCGATTTGACAATCCTGAAATAAACAGAAATGACTTAAGGGCTATCTTGTTGAATAGTTTAGAAAACGACACGGTTATTTGGGATAGAAAACTTGTTATGCTTGAACCTGGTAAGAAGAAGTGGACACTAACTTTTGAGAATAAACCGAGTGAAACAGCAGATTTGGTTATTCTTGCCAATGGTGGAATGTCGAAAATAAGGAGCTTTGTTACCGACACGCAAGTTGAAGAAACCGGTACTTTCAACATCCAAGCTGATATTCTTCAACCGGAAATAAACTGTCCCGGATTTTTTCAGCTATGCAACGGCAACCGATTAATGGCGGGACATCAGGGCATTTTATTGTTTGCCAATCCCAATAATAATGGTGCATTGTATTTAGGAATTAGTTTTAAAACGCCCGATGAATGGAAAAATAAAATTCCCTTAGATTTTCAGGACAGAAACAGCGTTGCCGATTTTTTATTGAAAAGATTTTCCAAATGGAGTGAAGTTTACAAACAATTAATACGTTCGGTATCAACATTTCAATGCTTGCCCACAAGGAAATTTCCTTTGAACAATGATTGGAAAAGTAACCGTCCATTACCCATAACAATGATTGGCGATGCTGCTCATTTGATGTCGCCTTTTGCAGGACAGGGTGTAAATACGGGATTATTGGATGCTTTGATATTGTCTGAAAACCTTACAAACGGAGAATTTACAAGTATTGAAAATGCCATCGAAAACTACGAACAACAAATGTTTGTTTATGCAAAAGATACGCAGGACGAATCGACAGAAAACGAAACCGAAATGTTTAGTCCCAATTTTTCGTTTCAAAAATTATTGAATCTATAAACAGTAAGAAAAAACGGCTACTAACAAGCAGTTTTGCAATAGTGGGGCAGAAGTGCAAAATTGAACTTGTGTGCTTCTATCAACTTTTGTACATTAGCTGCCAGTTTAAGATGGGTGCATTTGAGTATGCCCAAAGGAGCCCGCAAGTATGCGCAGGACGAAGCCAGTAGCCGCGCCGATGGTGGCGCGGGTCTATCTGCGCGTCAGCACCGACGCGCAGGACTTGGAACGCCAAGAGGCGATCACTACGGCCGCGAAGGCCGCCGGCTACTACGTCGCCGGCATCTACCGTGAGAAGGCATCCGGCGCACGCGCCGACCGGCCTGAGCTGCTGCGCATGATCGGCGACCTACAGCCCGGCGAGGTGGTCATTGCCGAGAAGATCGACCGCATCAGCCGCCTACCTTTGCCCGAGGCCGAGCGCCTGGTGGCCTCGATACAGGCCAAAGGCGCACGCCTGGCCGTCCCTGGCGTGGTCGATCTATCCGACCTGGCGGCCGAGGCCCAGGGCGTCGCCAAGATCGTGCTGGAAGCCGTGCAGATCATGCTTTTTCGCCTGGCCTTGCAGATGGCCCGCGACGACTACGAGGACAGGCGCGAACGCCAGCGCCAAGGCATTGAGTTGGCCCGCCAGGCCGGGCGGTACAAGGGCCGCCGTGCTGATCCGAAGCGCCGCGCCCAAGTTGTCGCGCTGCGCAAGTCCGGCTACAGCATCAACAAGACCGCCGAGCTGGCCGGGTACAGTGCGGCCCAGGTGAAACGGATATGGGCCGAGGTCAGCCAGGCCGAAGCGAAGCAGCACGGCGCGTTCGTGGAGGACGCATTGACGGAAGCCGATGCCCTGGCCGCTGTCGGCCAGGATGAGCGCCAGGAGGAAAGGGCATGAAGAAGCCGAACCAAGACGACGAGCCGTTTTTCATCACCGAGGAGATTGCGGCCGAAATGATCGCCGGCGGCTATGAGTTCGAGCTGCCGCCCATTCCTTGCACCATCCGCCTACGCGACGTGCTGGAGCGCATGACCGATGCTGAGCTAGCATTGCAGCCGGGCGAGATCGCCGACCAGGAGCGTGAACGCTGCCGGCGCAAGCCGTGTTCAACCTCATGATCTGGTCATGGTATTTTTCATGGCACTGAGCCTGATAGTTCTTGCAAATTGTTGTCACTAAAGGGTTTTGTGTGCTTGTTTACAATCGAGTGGGAGTGACGGGCACTGGCTGGCAATGTCTAGCAACGGCAGGCATTTCGGCTGAGGGTAAAAGAACTTTCCGCTAAGCGATAGACTGTATGTAAACACAGTATTGCAAGGACGCGGAACATGC
>NZ_VOYT01000051.1:0-3444 GCF_013420145.1 Acinetobacter sp. YH12021 | reverse complement strand
TGCGATCAATTCTGGAGAGTAAAAAGTCCTTAAACTGCTTGCTCTGATGGCAATAGGCACGGACATGCCAGCGAAAACCGGTATACACCAGGGTGTGTGGGGAAATGATGCGTTCATGCCACTGCGGATTCTGCATCGAGGCATAAATCATTTTTAAAGTGTTTTGGTTTCGGCAGGCACGCAAAACTTCCCGAATCACTTCAGGACGTACACTGCGATCAGGTAATTGAACTGCTGCAAGATTCGGTTCTGGCATCGCAATCAGGGCATGCGATTCACTAACCAAACCTGACAACATATTGAGATATTCATTGAAATGCGCTGTAGTCAGTACAGGCTGGAAGCTGGCTTTAGGCACATAACCCTTGACGGAGGGGTCATGAATCAAGGCATCTGGGTTATACAGCGTATTGTAACGCTTGATATCCGCAGAAGCCTGCTGTCGACTGAGCCCAAACCAGCTCATTAAACGATTGGTAACCAAACGACCTTCCCAGTAAGCAAGCAGCTCGATCGCTCGCATTCGTAGCAGGACTTCATGCTTATCTGTCGTCATATACCAATCAGTCAATAAATAGCAGCTTTAAGATTACCCTACAGCAAATATACAGTAAACATTTTTGACGGTATTTAAAGGTAGTATTGCAATCACCAGATAAAAAATATACTAATATCGTGATGATAGCTGTCAAAGTAAGATCTCTAGCAGATCATGGATCCTGGTGTAGAGCGTAAATTGAGCTAAATTTTAGAATGAGAGCAATATGGGTTTTAGATTTCGTAAAAGTATTAAATTATTCCCGGGTTTTAAAATTAATCTGACCCATAAAGGCATCAGCAGTGCCAGCATTGGCAAACCTGGTGCTTCTCTAAATATTGGGAAAAAAGGTACGCGAACCAGTGTCGGCATTCCAGGTACGGGACTATCTTACTCTAAACACCAGCCTTACTCTAAAAAGACCCGTGTTCCACAACCGACATCGCTAGAACACACGGAATATAATCCTCAGAATTTAGAACAACCGAAGACAAAGATCTGGCCTTGGATTATTTTTGGAATATTGTGTTTTATTGTAGGTGCCGTCATTTTTTAGCAAGAACAGCATTGTATTTTGATCAAAAAAAATGCCCACATGGATGAATGGGCAAACTAAGGAATTAATATCCTTCAGAAACTCCAGCGCAATTCTCGCTACTTTCAGTAAGCGACTCTGGCTCAATCATGAGGGTCTGACTCAATCGAATCGAGGTAAATCGATCCATCACAATTGGAGCAGAAATTATGCTTGAATACATTCTTGGATGATGCTGAAAAGTCTTTGATTTTTAATTAATAAATAAGAGTATCCATGTCTACCCTCAACTTTACTTATTTTCAGATAGCAACCAATCGAGAGCACTCATTTTTACAATACCATTATAATTCGCTTCAGCCCCTATCGTGTCTAAGGTAAGCAAATACTTGGGATACGAATCAGAAATTTTCTGTAATGGACGTAACTCTCGGCTGAGTGTCTCCTCATTGAGCGTTTCTAATGCCACCTGATAATAAGTTAAATTCTGTAAAGTATCGACAGCAACAAAATCAATTTCATATTCATCAACCCGCCCTACATAGACCGTATAACCTCGTCTGACAAGCTCAAGATAAATCACATTTTCTAAGATATGACCTTGATCAGCATTAGCATCAGGCAACATAATCCGGCGCAATCCGACATCAACTAAATAGTATTTTTCAGAGGATTGTAATAACTCACGCCCGCGTACTTTAAATTGTGCGGCACTATAAAATAACAAACTGTCCTGTAAGCCCTGAATATAGCGTTTTACTGTTTCAAATGAAATCTTAACCCCACTTGAAACAAAGGTATTTTTAATTTTATTGATGGAAATAGGTGAGCCTGTCACGCTTGCCAAATATCTTGCGACACGCTCGAGAGAGTTAATATCGGCAGTATTCAAACGGGGAATAACATCTTTAAACATTACACTGGCATAGACCGCTTGCAAGTAATCATAAGTTTCCTGCTGGCTAGTCATGGCAAGCGTATAAGGGAAACTACTGCGCGTATACATGGCATACAAATCACGATTGGATAATTGTTGGATGATCGGATTATTTTCAATATGCCACTGTTTAAATTCTTGGAATGACAGAGGTAGAACGTGTTGCTCGATATAGCGTCCTGTAAGTAAAGTCGCAAGTTCTCCACTTAGAAAGAATGCATTTGAGCCTGTAATATATAAATCGATATAATCCCGAACATATAAAGAGTCGACTACTTTCTCAAAATTTTTAACATGTTGTATTTCATCTAAAAAAACATAATTTTTTTTACTTTTATCAACTTTGGACAATACATAATCATGTAGTTTACGGTAATCGGTGAGTTCTTCAAATTCCATAAATTCGAAGTTGATGGCAATGATGTTTTCGGCTTGTACACCCTGTGCTTTCAGGTCTTGTTGAAACATCGCCAATAAGGTGGATTTTCCAGAGCGACGCACACCTGAAAGTACTTTAATGACATCACGGTTTTGCCATGTATTCAGAAATTTTAAGTAGCCATCACGTCGAATATTAGCGCTTCTCATTGTTTACACTTGAAATCTAAAGTTTTAATTAATTCTATCAAAGTTTAGAACCTAGATGTAAAAATATTAAATTTTAAAAAAAGTTTAAAGTTTAAGTGAAACATTCAAAGCTACTGTTGAAGCATGCAAACAGTAGATCTGATCAAAATCCAAATTCTGTCTTTTTGATTATTTTCCATGTCATGTTATTTCATTTATGCTACGAGTTAACTGCTATATAAATTAAGTGAAAAGTAAATGGAACTAAGTTGTTAACTAGAGTGGAACTCATTTTTGTTGTGCTGATGGTCTCAGCCTTAATCCTAATTGCTTATGAAATGCTAAAAGGTTTATTTTAGAGCATCTATACAATTTTAGATCAAAAAAAGCCCACAGAGGGAATCTATGGGCGAAACTAAGGACCTTGACGGTCATTCAGAAACTACAGCTAGTTTCTGGTTGTGATTCTGGACTGAATTAAAAATAACCATATTGGCTGAATGTATCAAAAGTTAAATCATGTGATTAATCATTGATACTTCTGCAAAAATGAGCTCATCGCTCTGTTGATTAATACAGTAATTCACCAAACAAAGCCGCTCTAATCTCTTCCAGGCTCAGATCTGATTTCATCCTATTACAGATGGGATGAACCAGCAGACCATTCTCTAGAACACCTTGCCCACCTACGGCTTTGGCAATCCGATGATCCGATTCAGTAGAATCAAGATAGATCAATCCATCACAAATGAGGCAAAAGTTATGATTACCCACCAGAAAATTGTGCTTAAGCAGACTCTTGGTTAATGCCGAAAAGGCCTTGGGCTTTGACCGAGAAATTGGACTAATCGACTCCACATATCCCAC
>NZ_VOYT01000050.1:0-3531 GCF_013420145.1 Acinetobacter sp. YH12021 | reverse complement strand
ATGAGGCATGTTCCGCGTCCTTGCAATACTGTGTTTACATACAGTCTATCGCTTAGCGGAAAGTTCTTTTACCCTCAGCCGAAATGCCTGCCGTTGCTAGACATTGCCAGCCAGTGCCCGTCACTCCCACTCAATAGTTGCCGGCGGCTTTGAGGAAACATCGTAGGTTACCCGCGAAATACCGGGAATCTCATTAATGATGCGGCTAGAAACCGTTTCTAAAAACTCATACGGCAAGTGTGCCCAGCGCGCTGTCATAAAATCGATAGTTTCTACTGCGCGCAATGCCACCACATACTCATAGCGGCGGGCATCGCCCACTACGCCAACCGACTTCACTGGCAAGAATACAGCGAAGGCTTGGCTGGTTTTGTGATACAGGTCAGCGGCATACAGCTCTTCGATAAAGATGGCATCAGCCAAGCGCAACCTGTCAGCATATTCTTTTTTTACTTCGCCAAGAATACGCACACCCAAGCCAGGGCCAGGGAAGGGATGACGGTAAACCATGTCGTAGGGCAGACCTAACTCCATACCGATCTTGCGCACCTCATCTTTAAACAGCTCGCGCAGCGGCTCCACCAGCTTGAGCGTCATAACACATTGATATTAGCTTCAATCTCTAAACCGTTGATTTGGAAATACATAATACCCTATTTGTTCATTCTTTTGTTATTTGTTGTATGTTGCGTTATTCCATCAATAATTTTATTCCAATCTTCGAAATGTAGTTCGTGTCCGGTTCCATCAAGCGTTATTAGTTTTGAGCCGTTTATCTTTTCAAGTAAAACTGCTGAATTCTTAAAATGCCATATTTTATCGTCCGTTCCGTGTACAATTAAGGTTGGTTGATTGATTTCGCTCAATCTGTTCCAGTATTCTTCACCACCTTGCAGTGCCGCATGATTGAACATACTTATATAGTTATTAGCTCTTTTAAATTCGGCTCTAATCAGTTTTTCACTTCTTTGTTTGTCAAATTGTTTCCTGCCGCTCATCAATTCAGCACCTTGAATTAAATAATTTGCCACACTGTCTTCATTTGTCCAATCTACGGTTTCAGCTTTTCCGTGAAAATCTAAAATACGCGTATCCATTTCAGGAATTGTGGGGTCTGAGTCGCCCCAAGGACCTGATGAGATTAGTGTTATTGAACTTACCCTGTCGGCATATTTTATTGATGCTATTTGAGAAATCAGTCCGCCCAGTGAAATTCCCACAAAATTGGCTTTGACTATTTTATAGCCGTCCAAAATTGAAATAGCATCATGGGTTAAGTCAACAATATCATAGGGGGTTGAACCCGGTTCGTAATTAGTAGATTTTCCTACGTCCCTATTGTCGTAGCGAATAACAAAAAATCCCTTTTCAGATAGTTTCTGGCAAAATTCAGCATCCCAATACAACATGGATACCGTTGCTCCCGCAATCAAGAGTATTGCCGGATCTTTTTCACATCCAAAACTTTCGGTAAAAAGTCTTATTCCGTTTTTTTTAACTATTTTCTCTTTCATTTCCTCGCCTTTCTGTTTTATAGATTCATTAGTTTTTGGAAAGAAAAGTCGAGGCTGAACATTTCCGTTTCGTTTATTATTGATTCTGCCTGTGCTTCTCTTCCATAAGCAAACATTTGCTGTTCATAATTTTCAATAGCCTCTTCAATGCTGTTAAATTTCCCATTGGTCAGATTATCCGACAATATCAAGGCATCCATCAACCCACTGTTTACGCCTTGTCCTGCAAAAGGAGGCATCAAATGAGCAGCATCTCCAATCATCGTTATGGGTAATGGACGCTTACTTTTCCAAGACTTATCTAAGGGAAATATTCGTGTCGCTAACCCTACAAAAGATGATGTCAAACGAATCAGTTCTTTGTAGCGTTCGTCCCAATCGGAAAATTTTTTCAGGAGAAAATCAACGACACTATTTCTGTCTTGAAAATCTACCCGCGTTTTGCTTTTCCATTCATCAGGTGTTTTAAAACTTATTCCAAAATGCAATGCACCATTATTATTAGGATTCGCAAATAATAAATTACCTTGATGAGCAGCCATTAGCCGGTTTCCATTGCAAAGCTGAAAAAATCCAGGACAGTTCACCTCCGGTTGATGAATATCGGCTTGTATATTGAAAGTACCTGTTTCTTCAACTTCCGTGTCGGTAACAAATTTTCTTACTTTAGACATTCCACCATTGGCAATAATAACCAGATCTGCTGTTTCACTCGATTTATCCTCAAAAGTTAGTATCCACTTCTCCTTATCAGGTTCAAGGGTAACAAGTTTTCTATCCCAAATGACGGTATCATTTTGTAAACTATTTAATAGGATAGTCCTTAAGTCATTTCTGTTTATTTCAGGATTGTCAAAACGATTTTCGGGTCTTACATTTTTTGTGGTTAAAATATTGCCCTTTTCATCAACAATATTTACACCCATTGGTAAAGCTAAGTCATAATAAGTTTGTAACAATCCCGCTCTTTTCATTGCTTCCTGTCCCGAATCCCTGTGCAGATCAAGTGTCCCACCAAAAATCCTTGCATCTTGGTCTTTGTCTCTCTCGTAAACTGTAATGTCCACGCCGTTTTGCTGTAACAATCTCGCCATTGTTAATCCAACAGGCCCGGCACCAATTATTGTAATTTTTTTATGTTTTAGTAAAGTCATATTCTTGTTCGCTGGTTTTAATGTCAACTAATGTCTGTCAATTTAATCACTTTGTTTTTTTTAAATTCAAACACGGATTTTCCTGATAACTTTAGCTTTTGCCCTTTTTTTAAGCCGTTCGGAAAGTCAATTGCTAAAATTGCTGTATAATCAATTTCTATTTCAGTGCTGTTGTCAAAATGCCTAAACGATTTAACTGTCTGTGTTCTCTTTGCAAAGTATGTTTTTGCTGTTTCTGCCTGTTGTTTAAACGCTGTTAACCCTTTCAGCGATAAACTTATATCATTATTTTGAATGTTTTCAAAAACAATATTATCGTCAAGGTCTGCAACCATTTTTTTGATATCAAATTGGTTGTATCCATCGATGTAGTTATTGATGATGTTTACTCTGTCGGTCATATTTTGTAATTATTTATCGGTTACATATTGGTGTTGTCTGTAGGTTGTTCTACGATAATTGCCAACTTTTAACTTCTATACGAAGGAACATGTTGGGATACTTGAACTTTCGATTTAGCGCCAACACGAGCAAACCGAAGTTAGCACCTACTCTCTATTCAGCATATTTTTTAAAAATACTTGTGGCAATGTGTCCGCCAAAACCAAAAGTATTACTCATTGCGTAATTCACTTGCCGTTGTTGTGATTGGTGTAACGTCAAGTTAAATATATCCCTATATTCAGGTTCAATATCTACCGAATTGATTGTTGGCGGAACAATGTTATTCTGAACAACGTATAGGAAGAATAAACGCCCTTTTCACCCAAGTCCAACAGCTTTGGACCGCAGTTGACTCTTTCGACACCCCTGCGATGCAACCCAATCCGGCTGACGGGGAGCCAGCAACGCTGAAAATTTAC
>NZ_VOYT01000004.1:0-190520 GCF_013420145.1 Acinetobacter sp. YH12021 | reverse complement strand
TCAGTTAAAATCATTTTGAAGTTTTAATCTAAACTTCCAAATCTGGCTCATCAATTTTCTGACTTAAATTTCGCTCAAATAAACTTCGAGTAATTTAAACCAATCAATCAATGAAATATTTTCGATCGATCAATCAGTAAAAATCCACACAAGTTGTTCTTCATAATCTCTTAATGATTTTCTGTTATTTCGTCAATAACAGCACCAACTCAATCAACACTGCGTTGGTGTGTTGCGTATTCTATACAGTTTTTGAATAGACGCAATATGTTTTTTAGGTTTTTTTCAAAAAAAATACCATTCGTCTAAGTTTTAAGCGTATTTCATATTTTTATCACACTTTTCTTATAATTTGTCTTTTTTTTCGCACGTTACTAAATTGGTTTTTTAAATAAATCCTTTTAAAGCGATAATAAAAAACAACCAGCTCAGTTAGGCTGGTTGCAAATCTACATTAATTAGCTTGTTCTGCAAGCCATGACATAAATTTTTGTCGCTCTACTTTACTAGCTTGTTGCCACAATTGAATCAATTGTTGCTCTTTGCCCTGTGTTTGTTTTGCTGTAGGCAATGTTGCTGAGGTGGTTTCCTCAGATGGCAAAACTGCTGCCGCGGTATAAACTGCTGCTGGTTGATTGATTGCAGCACTGTTTTGAGTGGTATCTAAAGTTTTATTAAGCCAACTACCACCTAACCAACCAGTTGAACTTGCTTTGGCACCTGTTTGTTGCACCAACAATTGATTCTTTTGATTATATAAGCCAACGCTTGGTTGATCTTTGAATTCTTTTGCAGCATCGAAGTCTTTAGGTGGATTTACCAAAGCGAGTCGATAGTTTTCGCCATCTTGAAGAATTGGGGTTTTGAGTGTAATGACGCCTGATTTTAAAATATCGTGCGCACCATTATGATGTTCAAAATATTGTTGATAACGCAAGTTAATGACATTTTCACCCGCATTGACTTTCACTTGCTGTGCAGAACTGAATAAACCTGAACGAATTTGTTGGTCATTTACAGCGAGCAACTTAATTTCTTCAGGTACTGCAATAGTTACTGCTGAAAATGCTGAACTACAAGCCATCAATGCAATACTTGCTATGCCTAATTTAAATGCCATATTTCACTCTATATCATTTATTAAAGTTTGATTGCACTATGCAATGTATAAATGACAGTTTTATGACAATTCATGGGTTTAGGCATTTGCACATGAATAAGTAAGTTGTAAGGCACATCACTACCCCCAGAAACAAAAAAGTAGGATGAATCATCATCCTACTTTTTTGTCTGTGCAGTATGTGTTGCTAGAGCTTAGTTAAAGCTTTTGAAACGTGCTGCATCATCCATAAATGTTTTTTCACCAGCAGGTGCTTCAATTGAACCAAACACTAATTGTGCACGTAGTTTCCAGTTTGCAGGAATGTCATAAGTTTGCGCAACTTCTTCATCTACGATTGGATTGTAGTGCTGTAATGATGCACCCACATTGATTTCAGATAAAGCTGTCCACGCTGCGAATTGTGCAATCCCTGTCGAATGTTCTGACCATACTGGGAAGTTGTCTGCATATAGCGGGAATTGCTCTTGTAGACCTTTTACAACATCTTGATCTTCAAAAAATAAAGCTGTACCAAAACCTGCAATAAAGCTATTAATTTTTGCTTCAGTGTTTGCAAATGCTTCTGCAGGAACCATTTTATGTAAAGTTTCTAAAACGATGTTCCAAAATTGTGTATGCGATGCACCGTATAAAGTCACAACACGTGAAGTTTGCGAGTTAAATGCAGATGGGCTTAAACGAACTGCTTGTTTGATTGTACTTTCAATAGTTGCCTGATCTACAGAAACATTTTTACCAAGTGCATAGATTGAACGGCGTTTTTCTAATTGATTTAAAAATGACATTTTTAATTCCTCTGCAGAATTTTGTATAAATTAATTGATACAGCGATATTAAGCTTTTTATTCAGCATAAACATTACAAAAAATACGACAGTGTGTTTTATGTATAGAACGATTATAGTTATATAAAGTGACAAATGTATGTGACTGCATTTAGGGTCTGTTGACATTTCATAAATGGCTTGCGCTGTAGGCTAAAACTGAGCAGATCAGGCATGAAACGCAGGGAATAGCGAGACTATTGCCAAGTTTCATAACGCAATCTGAGAAAGTTTTAGCCACAGCCTGAGCAAAAACAAGCACTGCTTTGTTTGCAGCGCAAGGCGCAGCGAAGGACGAGCATATTTTTTGCTGCTATTAAGTTATGAGTCAGTCATTTAGAATGACTAAATTTCCTGCCTCATGCCTTATATCAGCTAAAAAACCTTGCGAGATATATCTCTCACGTCGCAAACATAGACGAAGTGTCAACAGACCCTATTACCTTTTATTCTATAGATATAGTCTATTGCAATATAAATATGCTGCGGTTCGCTCTTTGTAGCACATAATAATAAGCTGATTTGACCAATCTTCATCAAATGCTGTTATTTAAGCATAGACTTTAAATTGATTTTGATAGTGTGCATGACTCCGTTCGGTTACTTCTTCTTCAATTGATCCAAAAACGAGTTGTGAACGTAACAACCATGTATCTGGAATATCAAAATGCTCTGCCACAGCACGGTCTATGTTTGGATTATAATGCTGTAAAGATGCACCCACGCCTGAATCTGCCAATGCTGTCCACACTGCAAATTGCGCCATGCCTGAAGTTTGCTCCGACCAAATTGGAAATTCTGCAGCATTAAATGGAATTTTCTTTTGCAATTGACGAATCACTTGTTGATCTTCATAGAACAATACCGTGCCAAAAGCTGCTGCACATTGTTCGATTTTCATTTTAGTACCTGCAAAAACCTGCTCTGGTACAAACTGACGTTGTACTTCCTGTACTAAATTCCAAAATTTTTTATGTGATTCAGAAAATAAAATAACCACGCGCGTACTTTGTGAATGATGTGCCGATGGACAGCTACGCACAGCTTCCTGAATCAGCTCGGTCATATAAGTTTGGCTAAAATGAACGCGTTTTCCTAAAGCATAAATACTACGGCGCTTTTTTAATTGATCGATGAAAGTCAGTTCATTTGCGTCATAGTTCGGCTTTTTCTTAAGCTTAAAGTCTTTCGTGATATCTGCCGTAAGCACATGACCAATTTTATTTAACAGTGTCATTTTGACTTCCCCAAAAAATCAATCAAAATCAATCTAATATTTTTTCTTATTCTATATAGACGAAAGTGCTTTTATTCACATTCGTATTTTTAGCTGCTGCTTTTTACAACACTCAAACCCGCTAAAAACCACAAACTCCGCATTTTGCGGAGTTTGTGTGAAACTTACAGCATTTTTACATTTTAGCTTTAAACTTATTTTAAAACTTATTTTTCAGTTTCAAACAGTGCTGCAACAAATGCTTTGGCTGAGAATGGACGTAAATCGTCAATTTTTTCACCCACACCAATAAAGCGAATTGGCACATGGCTACGGCTTGCAATGTTAAATAACACGCCACCTTTTGCCGTACCATCCAGTTTAGTGATGGTGATGCCTGTTAAGCCAACAGCCTCATCAAACATTTCCACTTGGTTAATGGCATTTTGACCTGTGCCTGCATCTACGACCAACATCACTTCATGCGGTGCAGTCGCATCAATTTTTTGCATCACACGCTTAACTTTAGTCAATTCTTGCATCAGGTTGCTTTTGTTATGCAAACGTCCAGCAGTATCTGCAATTAACACATCAATGCCTTTGGCACGCGCACTTTCAAACGCATCGAAAATAACAGAAGCACTGTCTGCACCGTGACCTTGTGCAACAACGGCAACATCGTTACGCTCACCCCAAATCTGCAATTGTTCTGTCGCTGCAGCACGGAAAGTATCCCCTGCGGCCAACATGACTTTTTTACCTTCGCCTTGTAAGCGTTTCGCTAACTTGCCAATGGTTGTGGTTTTACCTACACCATTCACACCCACGACTAAAATCACATAAGGGGTTTTATTGGCATCAATATGTAAAGGTTTTACCCGTGGCGCAAGCAAAGCCACTAATTCTTCTTGCAAAGCCTTATATAAAGAATGTGAATAAATTAAGTCGCCACGCGCAGTACGCTCGGTCAAATTGGCAATAATGGTTTTCGTTGCATCTACACCAATATCTGCAACCAACAGTTGTTCTTCGACTTCTTCTAATAATTCATCATCAATTTCTTTACCGCCAATCAGAATATTCACCATGCCATCGGCAAAGTTTTTACGGGTTTTGGTTAACCCTTCTTTCATGCGACTAAAGAAACCACCTTTCGCAGGCGCATCCGTGTCTGATGATGTTTCTGCAGCATGTTCAGAGGTTTCTGCTTGTTGTAGAGGTGTTGTTTCAACAATCGGAATATTTACCGCTGGTAAATTCGGTAATGTGACATCATCATCTCCGATATCAGCATCAATCAAAAATTTATTTTGCCCATTAGATTGCTGTTGCATGCCGAATCCTTGAAAAGCATTGCGTTAAAAAATCGGATTCTAACATAAACCAATTGCTTTTACCTCGTATTCCAACCACATAGCCGCATACAAAAAATACCTACAGCAATCCTTGCCTTTCCGCTTTAATTTCTGAAAGATAAGCCGATAACGATTGATCTCCACTTGCTTATGTTCCAATTTTCGATGAAGTCTGTTTGTGCGTTGCTTTGGGGTTTAACAGCTTCGATTAGCCATGCTGAAGTTTTAGCTGCGAATAACACTTTTGAAACCACACTCAACAATGGTTTAAAAGTCATTATCCGTGAAGACCATCGTTCTCCCATGGTGATGACTCAAATTTGGTACAAAGTGGGCAGTAGCGATGAGTCCGGAAATACACTTGGGATTTCGCACGTACTTGAACACATGATGTTTAAAGGTACAGCCAAGGTGCCGAATGATGAATTTACCCGTTTAAGTCGTATTTATGGTGGCAGTGTCAATGCAGCAACCTTTACCAATTACACGAATTATTATCAGCTCTATCCCAAAACTTATTTCCCACTGGCTTTAGAGTTGGAAGCCGACAGAATGAGTAATTTGTTACTTCGCCAACAAGACTTTGAGCCTGAAATTAAGGTGGTGATGGAAGAACGGCGGCAACGTACCGATGATAATCCACGGGCTTTGGCTTTTGAACGCTTTAAATGGATTGCCTACCCAACCAGTCATTATCGCCAACCCATTATTGGGCACATGAAAAACTTGCAAAGCATTCAGCTGCAAGATGTACAGGCGTGGTACAAAAAATGGTATCGCCCCAATAATGCTATTCTAGTGATTGTGGGCGATGTAGATCATCAAGCCGCATTGTTGCAAGTCCAAAAGTATTTTGGAGATATTCCGAAAGCACCTACGCCACCGCGCAATGATGTGTTGGAGTTTGAACAATTAGGTTATCGGCACATGGAATTGTCTGCGACTGTGCAAGTTCCTAATTTATATATGGCTTGGAATGTCGGTTCATTGGCAACAGCTAAAAATCCTCAAGATGCCTTCGCGCTCACTATCATCAAACAACTGTTAGACAGTGGAATTACTTCACGTTTAGAACAGCGCTTGGTCAGAAACAATAAGATTCTTAGCTCAGTCAGTGTCAGTTATGACCCGTATCAACGTGGGGATAGTTTGTTTAGTATTTCAGCATTGCCTGCAGCAGGTGTAACGTTAAGCGAAGCACAGGTCGCGATTCAAAACGAAGTGGATACGCTAAAACAGGATTTGGTCAATTCAAGTGAAATTGAGCGCGTGGTGACTCAATTTGTGGCCAATTGGATTTATAGTCAGGATGATTTGGCAGGACAAGCCCGAACCATTGGCAATTTGGAAGTCAATGGATTCAGTCACCGTTTAATCGATGTTTTACCACAACACTTACAAGCGATTACTGCCCAGGATCTGCAACGTGTTGCGCAAAGTTACTTTAACAAAGACAGACTTAGCACCTTGTATTTATTACCTCAAAGCACAACACCTTAAACTGTGATTTTCATGAAAAAACATCTATTCAGCACGCTTATTTTAAGCACTAGTTTTAGCCTATGTTCTGCTGGCTTTGCGATGGAAACTGCCACCACAGCAGCGCATGATTTTGCTGAAACAGATGTAAGTACGCCTTTACAATCTTTGAGCTTGCTGCACAGTTTAAATGCCGTAAATGAATTGGTCGATGTTCGCGCTCCACAGGTATATGAATTAAAAAATCATCGACACGTACGCACTTTATTTGTCGAAAATCCTGCTTTGCCAATGGTTGATATCCAACTGACTTTTAATGCAGGTTCTGCCCGCGATGCAGAAATTGAAAAAGGTTTATTTGGCGTTGCCAATATGGCAGCCCAACTGATTGATGAAGGCACCAAGCGTTATAAGGCAGAGGAAATTGCCGCAGCCTTTGAAACCACAGGCGCACGTTTTAGTACCACGGCGTACCGCGATATGTTTGTGGTACGGCTAAGAACACTGTCTGATCCGCAGAAAATGCAAACTGCCGTCAAAATGATGCTGGAAATACTGAAACATGCAACTTTTGAGCGTTCTAATATCCAGCGTGTGCAAAGCAATACACAAATTGGGCAAAAACAACTGCAAGAAAATCCAAGCCGTTTAATGAATATTCGCTTATATCGCGCAATTTACGGACAACATGCCTATTCAGAACCCATTACAGGCACCAATGGCAGCATCAAACGGATTCAACCAAAGCACTTACAACAATTTAGAGATCAGTTTCTGGTCGCGCAAAATATGAACATTGCCATTACAGGCAAATTAACCTTAAAAGAAGCAGAAAAACTTGCCAATACCATCAGCGCACATATTGCCCAAGGTGTTGCAGCAACAGCTTTGCCACAGCCTACACCTGCAACACGTTTCAACATCCAGCATATTCCCTACCGGTCACAACAGGCGCATGTCAGTATTGCACAACTTGCGACTACACGGGATGATCCTGACTATTTGGCTTTAGAAATTGCCAATAAAATGCTGGGCGGCAGCAGTTTCAATTCAATTTTGATGAAAGAATTACGAGTAAAACGTGGCTACACTTACGGTGTTAGCAGTTCGTTTCGTTTTACCCAAGCAGCGGGTTTGTTTAGCTTAGGCTATTCTACGCGCCAAGATCAGTTACTCGATAGTATTCAAGTCGCTCACCAGAGCTTAATTCAGTTTGTACAACAACCTATGAATTTAGAACAATTAAAAGAAACCAAAGCAGGTTTAATTCGTGCATTTCCGAATCAATACAGCAGCAATGCCAGTATTAATGCCCAGCTTGGGCACATCGGTTTTTATCGACTTCCTGCAAATTATTTAAGTGATTATGCAGAACGAGTGGAAAAAGTTACCGCTGAAGATGTGCAACGTGCAATTCGCAAACATTTGCATCCTGATCGTTTAACTTTAGTAATTGTGAGCGAACATTTAGATAAAGCCGCATTGGTAAAAATGCTGCAGGACAATTTACTCGCACCAACATCTTTAACACCGACACCGCACAATATGAATAACATGCCAACAGAAAAAATTACTCTTGCACCAAGGCAGGAAGTTGTTGAGCCCGATCTTGCTCCATTTGATGTGCCTGCATCAACTTTAAATAATGCACATAACGAATCGGACGTTGATTGAGTAAATGAACTGCCATGTCTTGGGTATTGGCATACATAGATTGTTGTGACAAACGCTCAACATTTTGAAATTGTTGCACCCCAACTGGGCGATAAAGCGCAACACTTGCTAAAGTTAAAATAATAAAAATGATACTCAGCACAACAATATTATAAATTTGCTCGAGTTTCAGTTGAGAAATAAATTGAATCGTTTTTTGAATTGCGTTGTGCATGACCTACCTCTAATCGCCTTAGTGTAGGATGCCCTTGTGAGATGTACAAGTTAAACAGCTCAATTTTACTGTATCGTCACAGTAAAAATTGAGCCTTTTTCTACAAATTCTACAAAGGATTTAGCTTTAGCCAATCGTGCCACGAATTACCGCAAAGTATAAAACCAATGCAATGACTGCAAGCACCAAGAAAATAGCAAATACACTGACACCGCCCTCTGCTTCGGCAGGATGCAGTTCATCTTCATCGGCAATACGGAGTAATTCACCATCATAATTACGATAAAACTCTATACGATCGCTTCGCTCTAAAGTTTTAGCAAAGTCAGCCACACGTTTACGTTGCGCCAAGCAGTATTCACCTAAATGAACATCTCGACGGAAAATTACCTCATCTAGTTTTTTACGGTGATGATGTGCCAACTCAATAATTTGAGAAGTCAATGGAGGTACATCAAAAGCACATCCGTCTACGGATCTTGTCATGTTGTTCTCCTTTTTTATCATGCTTAGAGCTTTAGTTTAATCAAAATTAAACTTGTTCAATGTTTAATCATGTAAACTTGAAATATGCTCATTAACCCCGATAATTATTTGACAATTCAATCAAATTGTAATATTAGTTTAACAATAAAGCGTTAAATTGATATGAAGCCTAAAAGGTAGGCTTAAATAAGTAATCATAATTACAATAAGGAGTTTAATATGATTCAAACGATCTCTCACCATGACTTAGAGCATGTTTATGCAAATGCAGTAAACACGATTCATTCACAAATGAACTTCCAAGACGCGGTAAAACAACTCGAAGAAGCTGCACGTGCAGGACATGGTAAAGCGGCAATGTTCTTAGCAGAACTGTATTATCAAGGTTTCCGCGTAGAACGTGATTCATTGAAAGCGCAATACTGGCAAAACATGGCCACCATGCAAGCATAATAAAACGTCACTTAGGTGGCGTTTTTTTTGACCCTTTTTTTAGATGCTCCAACCATAAATACATATTTGTTTACGATTTTAAGCAAAGCTTAAACGGTATATTCATCAATTCTTTTTACAATATAGCCAAATTTTACAACCTTGCTTGATTATGAATCAGATTAACCAACTCCACCCTTTACCAAAGGATTTTCTGCTTAAAGTTACACTATTAAAATCAATGATGTACTGCGGTGTACTTTGGGGTTTATTCCATCAAGGTTGGGCAATGAGTTCAGATCACGATGATTATATTTTCCCTTTTTGGTTAAATGCGGTACAAGCGCATAAATATGCTGCTAAACACTGGCCACAATATAGTCCTCGTAAAATTTCCGCGCAGGATTTTGAAACTTTTTTATTACCAACGCTCACCCGTTTAAATGTCACGCCAACCTTGTTTGGTTCGTCAAGTCAAAAAATTAAACTGACCACTTCACAAATGAAGCATTTCTTTTTTAATGAACCTGCGTTAAATATTGCTTAAATAAAAACTGAATAGAATTGACGTAAAAATCAACAATCGTGACTCTAAAGTATTTGCAATTTTTACAATTCACGTTACTTTAAAAGTCAAACAATAAACAACAAATCAGGACACAGAATATGACCAAGGTAACTCACGTTTTACAAGATAAAGCACATCACGAAATTTACACAATTCGCCCAGAAGCAACGGTTTTAGAAGCAATTAGTTTAATGGCTGAAAAAGGCATTGGTGCGTTGGTGGTTACCGATCAAAACAATCATGTGGTTGGTATTCTGTCTGAGCGTGATTACACCCGTAAAGTTATTTTGATGGAACGAACTTCTAAAAGCACAACGGTTAGTGAAATTATGACTGCTAAAGTACTGACCGTGACCAAAAACACCAGTGTGAAAGAATGCTTAAACTTAATTACTGACCATCATTTACGTCACTTACCTGTACTTGAAGGTGAGCAGTTGGTAGGTTTAGTGTCGATTGGTGACTTGGTGAAAGCGACTATGGATGATCAGCGCAAACTGATCGAGCAGTTACAACAATATATTGCAAGCTAAGACACTGTTTTATAAAACCTGCCAAATATAAAGTAAAGATAAAAAAACCGCCTAAACTTACACATTTAGGCGGTTTTTCATATTCAGTAGAATTAATTCAAACCTAATTTTTCTGCTACATAGTCTGAATCTTTATCACCACGACCTGAAAGATTAACCACAATTTTCACGTTTTTTGCCATTTTTGGTGCTTCACGTAATGCCCACGCCACCGCATGTGAGCTTTCCAAAGCAGGTACAATACCCTCTACACGTGACAACGTCATAAAGGCATCTAAACATTCTTGGTCAGTTGCCGTTGAATACTCCACGCGACCAATGTCTTTTAAGAAGCTATGTTGCGGCCCCACACCTGGATAATCCAAACCAGAGGCAATAGAGTGCACTGGCAATGGCTCACCATGTTCATCTTCAAGTACATAACACGCCATACCGTGAAGCTGGCCTGGTTTACCCAAAGTTAGGGTTGCAGAGTGTTGATCTGTATCTAAACCATGCCCTGCAGGCTCAACACCCACAAGTTTCACTTCTGCATCATTTAAGAAAGCAGTAAATGCACCTACTGCGTTTGAACCACCACCCACACACGCTACGATATAATCTGGGTTTACACCAAAACGCTCTTGGCTTTGTAGTTTAATTTCATCGCCAATAATAGATTGAAAATCACGCACCATTTTGGGAAATGGATGTGGCCCAACCACAGAACCAATTGCATAAATGAAGTTTTTTGGGTCTTTTAAATATTCTTCAAAAGCGCTATCCACTGCATCTTTTAAAGTGGCTGTGCCGCGGGTCACTGAAATTAGGTTGGCACCTAGAATTTTCATTTTCACCACATTCGGGTGTTCTTTTTCAATATCTACCTGTCCCATGTGAATTTCACATGGAATCCCCACCAACGCACATGCCGTCGCCAAGGCTACCCCGTGCTGTCCTGCACCTGTTTCTGCAATGACTTTGCTTTTACCCATATATTTGGCTAGTAATGCCTCGCCCAAACAGTGGTTAATTTTATGCGCACCAGTATGGTTTAAATCTTCACGCTTTAAATATATTTGCGCACCACCTAACTGTTCAGATAAACGCTTGGCATGGAATAAAGGACTTGGACGGCCAACATAGTGAGCAAACAAATCTTTTAATTCATTCTGAAATTCTACCGTTTTACGAATTTCCTCATAAGCAACGTTAATTTCATCCATGGCTTCTTTTAAATGCGGTGGAATAAACTGCCCGCCATATTGCCCGAAAAAACCTTCTTCATTCGGTAATGCGATGCCATTGATTTGATGATCCATATCGATCCCCTCAGATTGAAATTCACGTTGCCTATCATGTCTATACTTACTTAGTCTTCGCCTAACAATCACTCAAAAGTTGAGTGATATTGACGAAAATGACGCTTAACGCGCCAAATATTTAGTCATATCTTCAATGCCTTTTAAAGTCATTGGATACATATGATGTTCAAAAATTTGTTTAATTAAACCAATAGTATGGGTGTATTGCCAATAACCTTCCTGCTCTGGGTTGAGCCATGCGGTTTTTTCAAAATGCTGACGCAGACGCTGTAACCAAACTTGCCCTGCCTCATCATTCATATATTCCACCGAACCACCAATCGAATTTAACTCATAAGGTGCCATACTGGCATCACCCACCACAATTACCCGATAGTCGCGTCCATAAGTATTCAACAAATCCCACGTGTTCATACGGGTACTGCTACGGCGCAAATTGTCTTTCCAGACATAGTCGTACAAGCAGTTATGGAAATAAAAATATTCGAGGGTTTTAAATTCAGTTTTAGCTGCGCTAAACAGTTTTTCACATTGGGCAATGTGAGCATCCATAGAGCCGCCTACATCAAATAGCATCAATACTTTGACACGATTGCGGCGTTCGGGAACCAGTTGCACATCTAAAATGCCCTGCTTTGCAGTTTCACGGATGGTGCCATCTATATCTAGCTCTTCCGCTGCACCTTGACGGGCAAACTTGCGTAAACGGCGCAAAGCCAATTGCATTTGCCGTGTACCTAAAATCTGCTCATCATCCAAATTGCGGTATTGACGCTGCTCCCAGACTTTAACTGCAGAACGCTTACGTCCTGGCCCACCAATGCGTACACCTTCAGGATGATCACCAAAAGCACCAAACGGTGATGTACCGCCTGTACCAATCATACGGTTGCCACCCTGATGCTTTTTATGCTGCTCGCGTAAACGCTCTTCCAGCATTTTCATCAATTCTTCTAAAGAACCTGCTTTTTTCAGCTCTTCGCGTTGTTCTGGCGTGAGATGTTTTTCTAATAGTTCTAAGTCGAACCAGTCTTTAGGCAATTGATGAACTTGCTGCAGTAAATCATCTAAATCAAAAGTGGAAATGCCATCAAAATAATCCTTCATGGCACGGTCAAACTTGTCAAAAAAACGCTCATCTTTGACCATGACGGTTTTAACAAGTTGATAGAATTCATCTTGATCTGCAAAAACCAGACCCGATGCCACCGCCTGATTTAAGTCAATCAATTCACGTGTGGTGACAGGTACACCGTAACGTCGCAAGGTATAAAACAAGCGCACGAACATGGCGTTGTCCTCCCTTAACGGCGCGACATAAAGGCTAAACGCTCAAGCAATTGCACATCTTGTTCATTTTTGATTAATGCACCGTATAAAGGCGGAATGGCTTTGCTTTTATCGCTATTACGCAAAATATCTTCCGGCATGTCATCTGCCATCAATAGGCTTAACCAATCAATTAATTCAGACGTAGATGGTGGTTTTTTTAAGCCCGGAACTTGGCGCAATTTAAAGAAAACTTGTAAAGCTTCTGAAACCAATGTGCTTGAAATATTCGGGAAATGCACATCGATAATATCACGCATGGTCGCTTCATCTGGGAAATCAATATAATGGAAGAAACAACGACGTAAAAAAGCGTCTGGCAGCTCTTTTTCATTATTTGATGTGATGATCACGATTGGACGTTGTGTTGCCGTAATGGTTTCGCCTGTTTCATAAACATAAAACGACATTTTATCGAGTTCATGTAGCAGGTCATTTGGGAATTCAATATCTGCCTTGTCAATTTCATCAATCAACAACACACAGCGTTCTTCGCTGGTAAATGCTTCCCACAATTTCCCGGGTTTAATATAGTTTTTAACGTCATACACACGGTCATCGCCTAGTTGGCTGTCACGCAAACGCGACACTGCATCATATTCATATAAACCTTGCTGCGCTTTGGTGGTCGATTTAATGTGCCATGTAATCAACTTTAAACCCAAACTTTTAGCAACTTGCTCTGCCAATAAGGTTTTACCTGTACCTGGCTCACCTTTCACCAAAAGCGGTTTTTGCAAAGCACGTGCGGCTTTCACCGCAAGTTTTAAACTATCAGTCGCAATGTACTGATCTGTACCCGAAAATTGTTGCGCATCAACAGACATGATTTTACCTTAATTGTTTTAGTTACAGTGGTGAGGTATTTTTCTTGGCTTTATAAGTCGTTTGTTTAAGACGGTATCTTGACCAGAAATAACCGATCAATAAGCCAAGACCGATCACAAATAAAATGGCAGATAAATTAGACCAAACCAATGGGGTTTCTTTGGTTAAAACACCAAAAAGAAGTCCAAAGATGGCTGGGGCAAGTGCTGCATTGCTGCCTTCTGATACTGTTGGGGTAAGTAAAATTGCAAACAGCACAATCCAAGTGATACCACCTAACGGATTGGGCAAGCGTTTGGCAATTTCGTACCAGCACCATAAAATAATGGCACTCCCCAACAAATAAACAGAAACAGCAATTGCAGTTTCAGGAATTGAATCCAATCCAGTCATCACACTATTCATTTCTCAACTCCTGAATAAAGCTTAAGCACCACGTAAACCTTCTGGTTCAACGGCATTTGGGTTAATTAAGCCTTCTGGTGGCACTTGAATAAAGAAGCCACGTGTTTGAATAGAATCCATGACATGCAAAACATTCACACGTGCCAACTTACGGCTTTCAGACAGTTGCAAATCCATTACAAATGTCGCACGACCAAATGCAACTCGCATTGGCTCAGGTAAAACCTCTAGCGGGTTAAACGCTTCTGCTTGATCTTCAGTTTGCTCAGGACGGGCGATGTATAAATACATCTCATCTTTTTTGCTCGATTTATAAATTGAACAGTGCATAAACAACAAAACTCTAAAAACTCAGGCAAAGGATACAACAAAAAAAACCGAGATACATTAACCATTATTAACGCATTGGTCTATGTTTACACTCAAACAAAGAATGGCGTGAAAATTCATCCATTTTCAGGTGAAAAACGGCTTTATTTAAAATGTGGATCGGTTTGATTTATTCAGCAACTTTCATCTGACCAGACAAATAACGCTCGTCGGCATGTAAAACTTCAATTAAAGGCTTGGTGAGTAATTCATAACGCCAACCTAACAAATAGTTAGGCAAATCTTGCTCATCGTTATGAAATACCACATGCTGATAAAGCGCATTGAGCCATTTTTTACGCAGCAAAACTTCTTTTGGAATTTGAGTTTCCTGTACGGCACGTTGAATCACCTGTTCTACATTTTCGCCCACTTCTTTTGAAGAATGACGAATTGGTCGCGCCATACGTAATGGCCATTGTGATTGATCAGGCAAATATTTAATTAAATCTAAAATAGTTTTGCCATGCTCACGCGCAATATGCGGACGTAAATCTTTAATTCCACTCAGTTGGAAGGAATTACGTGGATTTTTTTCAACTAAATCCAACATACTAGAATTACGCAAAATAAAACTACGTGGCTGATTCAGTGCCTTGACCATTTGTTCACGCCAAACAGCCAATTGCTGTAATTGCATAAGCTGACGACGTGAATGACGGTAATTACCAATGTCTTGATACAACAATTCAATTGGGGTTTCTTCACCAATTTCCTGAGTTAAATTACGGCAATCTTCCTGCACAAAATCAAGTAAATGCTGCTGTTTTAAATCACTTTGTACTTTATCTGCCAACTGCATTAAATACAGCACATCATTGGCCGCATAATTCAATTGCTCATCGGACAAGGGACGTGCAAGCCAGTCTGAGCGAGTTTGCCCTTTATCAATATCGACATTGAGCATGGTTTTTAAAGCGTTTTGATAACTGACTTGTAAACCATGCCCTAAAAATGACATGCCAACTTGGGTATCAAACACGTTATCTAAGTTTTTTTGCTGCGCGTAATGATAAATTAAATCAACATCTTCACCGCAGGCATGAAAAATATTTTGCTGCGCTTGAAACAGTTTTTCCCAAAATGCACTTAAATTTAACGAAGTCCCATCTAACAAATAGACCTGATCATTCACATTAATTTGGAATACACCCAATTTTGGCCATAAAGTATCGACCTTAATAAATTCGGTGTCTAAACCATAAATGCTGTTTTGGCTCATTAATGCCAAGACATTTTCAAAGTCTTTTTGTTGGTGAATAAATTGGAACATAGCGAGCAGGTAAAACAGGATTCTCTAGGGGTTCATTTTAAACATTAAATAGCATTTAGCTATAAAAATATGTCCAGTATTTTCAATTTTTATCTTATTTCTAAGTCGATACAGTGAAAATTTAAATTTTTTATCGTTTTTTTATCTTAATTTGATTTTTATTGGCTTTAAAGGCAAGTAATCCTTTTTGTGGATGATTTATCAATTGATTATTCATATAAAATAGCCACACATGCGAAATAAACATCCACATGAAATAAGCACCTAAATGCTTATTTCATTCGCATCCGATTATGCACCGCCTGACTTAAAGTATGACTATCGACATATTCAAGTTCGCCACCTTGCGGCACACCTTGCGCGATACGGGTCATCTGCACAGGCAAATGTTTGGTCGCTTCTACCAAATAGTGTGCTGTCGCCTGACCTTCTACGGTTGCATTGGTGGCTAAAATCACTTCGGTGATATTGCCATCACTCAAACGCTGTACCAAGTACGGAATGCCAATTTCATCTGGGCCAATACCATCTAAAGGCGATAAATGCCCACCCAAGACATGGTATTTTCCACGAAAACTACCGCTTTGCTCAATGGCCATCACATCGGCTGGAGATTCCACCACGCAAAGTAAGTGTGCATCACGGTCATGCGAAGCACAAATATTGCAGACTTCATCTTCCGTTAATGAATGACAAATCGAACATTCATGAATATAGCTAGTGGCTTCGTTCAAAGCATGAGCCAAACCGACTGCACCTTCTCTATTTTTCATAATCAGGTGCAATGCCATGCGTTGAGCCGATTTTGGCCCAACACTTGGCAAAATGCGTAGCGCTTGTACCAGTTGATCAAAACGATCACTAAACATACGCCGTTCCTTAGAATAAACCTGCCAAGCCCGGTGGCAAGCCCATGCCTGAGTTTGCAGACTTCATTTTTTCTTCAGAAATTGCTTCGGCTTGACGGGCAGCATCATTCATTGCAGCGGCAATCAAATCTTCAATCATGTCTGCATCGTCTTGCAATAATTCAGGGTTGATTTCAATGCGTTTGACCACATTACGGCAGGTCATAGTCACTTTCACTAAACCACCACCTGCTTCTGCATGCACTTCAGTTTGCGCAAGTTCTTCTTTGGCTTTTTTAATGTTGTTTTCCACTTCTTTTTGCATGCGCTGTGCTTGCTGCATCAACATATTAATGTTCATATAAATCTCCGAACAAATGATCTATTTAGTTTTAAATGAGGTCTAAACCGCGCTCGATGTCGCGAATAATATCATCAATATCTTCCAAGCCAACAGAAACACGAATTAAACCTTCGCTGATACCTGCTGCTTGTTTGGCTTCTGGGGTCATTCTGCCATGCGATGTTGTTGCAGGATGGGTAATGGTTGATTTTACATCGCCTAAATTACTGGTGATAGATAGGAAGCGTGTGTTGTCAATCACAGTCCACGCGCCTTCACGCTCGCCTTTCACCACAAAAGATACAACACCACCAAAGCCAGACTGTTGTTTTTTCGCCAACTCATGCCCCGCATGATGCGGCAGACCTGCATAATACACTTTTTCAACTTTTGGATGTGCATCTAGCCACTCGGCAAGTTTTTGTGCGCTAGCGCAATGTGCTTTCATCCGCAGGCTTAAAGTTTCTAAACCTTTTAAGAAAATCCATGCGTTAAATGGACTTAATGAGTTACCCAAAGTACGAATCACACCGTTGATTTCTTCAACCAGTTTATCTTTGCCCACCACAGCGCCGCCTAAAGCACGTCCCTGCCCATCAATATATTTGGTCGATGAGTAGATAATTAGGTCAGCACCAAATTTAATTGGTTGTTGTAAAACGGGCGTACAGAAAGTGTTATCTACCGCAAATAACGCACCATGTGCATGTGCAATATCGGCAATCGCTTGCAAGTCACCCACCTGAGCCAATGGATTTGATGGTGTTTCAATAAATAAAAGACGTGTGTTTGGACGAATGGCTTGTTTCCAGCTGTCTAAATCTTCTAAATCAACAAAAGTGACATCGACACCAAACTTCATCACGTATTTTTCAAATAGTGAAATGATAGAGCCAAAGACAGCACGTGAACAGACTACATGATCACCCGCTTTAAGATAAGCCAAAGTGATCGCATGAACGGCCGCCATACCCGAACTTGTCGCAACCGCACGTTCTGCACCATCTAATACTGCCAAGCGTTTTTCAAAAGCCTGTACAGTTGGATTGGTATAACGTGAATAGGTATTGCCTTCAATTTCACCTGAGAATTTTGCAGCTGCATCGGCAGCATTTTCACAAACAAATGATGAAGTCAGGAAAATTGGCTCACTGTGTTCGCCTTCAATTGTACGGTTGTGTCCGGTACGAATTGCCAAAGTATCTAATTGATATTCAATGTCGTCGTGTTGACTCATCTTTACTGCTCAGCCCTAAACTTAGTCCTAAGACCTGTTTGTTAAATAATTGCCAACATTTTGAGCGCCAAGCGCATTTAAGGTCAAGGTAAAATGTATAAATATCGCTTAGACTTCATTCAAATCGGCGCCACGTGTGATGGAACACCTCATGAATCAGCTACAAAGAAAATTTAATCCGCACCGAAAAAAGCTTAAAAACCTCAGCACTCGCTTATTTAAAAGCCGTGATTTGATCTTATCTCAGACCACGCCATACGACATCGTGGCACGTTATAAGTATGCGCAGATTCGCTATTACGCTTCGCCAGATAAGCAATATAAAGAGCCGCTGGTTTTTGTTGCGCCTTTAGCAATTACCATGTCGATTTATGACTTATATCCTTATCGCTCTTTAGTGAAACATTTTCAGCATAGCGGTTTTGATGTGTATTTGGTTGATTGGGGACAATTGACCTATCAACATTGTCATTTAAATTTTATGGCTTTTATTCAGGATGCAATCCCTAATTGTATTCAACTCATTTTACAACACGCCAAAGTCGAACAAATTTCACTACATGGTTGGAGTATGGCGGGTATTTTTGCCATGCTTTATACCGCCGACCAACAAACAACTCATATTAAAAACTTGATGGTTTTGGGTAGCCCTGTAGATAGCTATGCTTCGGGGCGGGTTGGTAAACTCTTTCAACTGACCAATCAACTGATTTCTAAATATCCCAAATTGCAACATGCCTTTTATTCAGGAAAAATTCCAAAGCATTTAATTCATACACCGGGTTTAATCAATGCGATTGGTTTTAAGATTTTAGACCCTAGAGCATGGCTGGAAAGCAATAAACAGATGCTGTCGAATCTGCACGACTTACAAACCTTGCATGAAAACGCAACTTTAGCCAATTTTTTAAATAATATGATTGATTATCCGGGTGGGATTAATCAGGACATGGTATTGAATGTATGGCTGCAAAACCCACTCAAACAAGGTCATATTCAACTCAAACAACATCAGATAGACCTTAAAAATATTCATTGTTCACTTTTGGTCGGTGCGGGTGATAGCGATCAAATTGTCACTGCTGAAGCTGCTCAACCTTTATGTGAATTGACAAGTAGTACCGATGTCACGTTTACTCTTATTCCTGGCGGGCATTTAGGTTTAATGTCCAGTCAAAAAAGTGCCAATGAATTTTGGCCTAAATTGACCACATGGTTAGAACAACGATCCAGCAAAATTGCATAAAGAGAGCAAAAACATGATTCAATCTGTTGCATTTATTGGCTTAGGCGCAATGGGCTACCGCATGGCAGCCCATTTACCTAAACATTTTGATACGGTCTATGTCTGGAATCGTAACTTTGCCAAAGCCGAGCAACATGCTGCTGAATATGGCACACAAGCGGTTGAATTGGCTCAAGCGGTGCAAGCAGATATTATTTTTTCTTGCTTGCCCACCAGTACCGAAGTTGAAAACCTGATTGCACAAGTTCAACTTAAAGCAGGTTCAGTCTGGGTCGATTGCACCAGTGGCGTACCCGAAAGTGCTAAAAAATTGGTACAACAACTTGAAGCACAACAGATCGACTTTTTAGATGCACCTGTAAGCGGACAAACCATTGGTGCAGAAAATGCCACATTAACAGTCATGATTGGCGGTAAAGCTGCTGCTTTTGAAAAAGCCCTACCTGCAATTCAGGCTTTTGGTAAAGTGATTCAGCATGTGGGTGAACCTGGTGCTGGCTTTGCCGTAAAAGCGGTGAATAATATGTTAATGGCAGTGAGTTTGTGTGCTGCAGCTGAAGGTTTTACCACCTTAAAAGCACATGGCGTAAACTTAAATCAGGCCTTGCAATGCATAAATGCTTCAAGTGGTAAAAGCGCAGTAACGGAAATGATTTTGCCGCAGCGAGTACTGAATCGCGCTTTTCCAAATACTTTTGCACTCCCTTTACTGGCTAAAGACACAGGTATCGCATTAGATTTAGTCCATGAAGCAGCTTTGCCTGCACCTGTATTGGCTTTAACCCAAAGCCTGATTCAAGCAGCGAATTTAACCGCAGAAAAAGACAGTGATTTTTCCACTGCTGTGAAAATGTATGAATTATGGAGTAATATTACCCTAGAGTAAGAACTCGCCATTGAATATACAGCCATAAACCCAATAATGTGTATTAAGTGGCTAGTCACACCATCATTAAATAGAGGAAACTCTTATGAACAAGTTTAGCATTGCCGTATTTGCAAGCCTTGCAACTTTAATTGGGGCAAGTTCAACTGCTTTTGCATCTGAACAAGAATGTCAGAAACTGAAAAATGACCACGATGTTATTTATGCATCTAAAGGGTTCTGCTTCAAAGACCCAGAAGCTAAAGCACGTTTTGGTAATGACAACTGCTATACAACCAAACCTAAGTTTTCTGAAAAAGAACAACAACGTCTTGACGCAATCAAAGAACGTCAAAAAGAACTGAACTGTAAATAACCGTTCTGAAATATCAAAGCTGAATTTAAGGAATCATAATGGCTTACGATGATCAAAATATTTTTGCAAGAATTCTACGTGGCGAGCTTCCTGCAATTAAAGTGTATGAAGATGACCAAGTTCTTGCGTTTATGGACATCATGCCGCAAGCCGATGGTCACACTCTCGTGATTCCTAAAACGCCTGCAGTGACTTTACTGGACTTACCTGCAGATGCAGCAGCATATACCATTCAAATTGTGCAAAAAATTGCAAAAGCAATGCAGCAAGCTTTGGGTGTAGATGGTATCGTGTTAATGCAATTGTCAGGTACAAGCGCAGGTCAAACTGTCCCCCACGTGCATTTTCACTTAATTCCAACATCGGTCCATCAACTTGGGAAACATGCTGCACAAATGGGCGACCAAGAAAAAATTAAAGCTCAAGCGGAAAAAATTAAAGCAGCGCTTTAAATATTTCAAAAATGTCATACAAAATGAATGGAGCAACTGCTCCATTTTTTATTTAAATACAATTCAAATACTTAAAAATAAATCACAATTATTAGATCTCTTGCGAAAGTATAGTTTTATCTAATTTTTGAATTGGCTAAAAGCTAATAAAATATAGCTTTCGGGTGATTAAAATGTCACTAACGCAAGAAGTCTATTTATTACATTTTATTACCCGTCATCAAATTGTAATTTTTTCTTCACTTCAATGTCACAAAGTTTACAGATACTGCTTAGCAAGTTGGTGAGCTTGTGTAACTTTTTGTACACAAGCTAACTAAATAAGAAAGCAAGGCGAATGCCATTTTTAAAAGTGTTTTGGAGAAATCTTGATGAAAAAATTGCTTCTAGCAGCTACTGTTGCAGCAATGGGTGTAAGCGCAGCACAAGCAGCACCAACTTTGTATGGTAAGATCAATCTATCGGTTGACCAAATTCAAAATGATGATTTTGAAAAAGATCAAGATGTCACTGAATTAAATTCTAACGCTTCTCGTATTGGGGTTAAAGGCGAAGAAAAATTAACTGAAAATGTATCAGCAGTTTATGTGGCTGAATGGGAAATCAGTGCTGATGGTGATGAAAATGATGCTCAAACTTTCAAAAAACGTAATCTTTTTGGTGGTTTAAAGTTTGAAAATGTAGGTACTTTAAAAGCTGGTATTTTTGATTCTTATTTCAAAAATGCTGCTGGAAAATACCAAGATATCTTTAATGATCACACCCTTGATATCACAAACATGATGTATGGTGAAGATCGTCTTAAAAACTCTATAGGGTTTGAAACAGACAAAAAAATGCTAGGTGGCTTACAATTTAATATCCTAGCGCAACAAGGTGAAGATGCAACTAAAGACTATGCCACATCTGGTCAAAAAGGAAAACGCGATGGTTTTGGTGATTCTATCTCTACTTCTTTGACTTATGATAATAAAGATGTTGGTATCGCTCTTGCACTAGCAGGTAACTTTGGCGTTGAAGGTAAATACGCTGGAGTAGATAAAAAACTATATTCAGATGCTGTACGTGTGACTGGTTCTTACGATTTTAGCAAAGTAGGTGTAAACGGTTTAGTACTTGGTGCTCTTTACCAACAAGCAGAACCAACTGACAAAATTGTAGGTCTTGAAGGTTTAGAAGAAAAAGCTTGGTTACTTAGCTCAACATATAAAGTTGGCAACACACCATGGGTTGTTAAAGCTCAATACCAAACTGCTGAAACTACAGCTGACGCATTTGATGGTGATATCACCATTGACCAATATGGTATCGGTATTGACTACAACCTCAATAAACAAACTCGTTTCTACGGTGTTCTTGCACAACAAAAACTTGATATTACTGGTGTAGATCTTGAAGAAGATAACAAAACGGTATTTGGTTTAGGTATGGAATATAACTTCTAATCTTAAGATTAAAGTGAATTCTACAAATAAAAGGGCTTATGCCCTTTTATTTTTTCTTAAATTTAACGCTTTAAAAACCCAGACACTAAATTCATGACTTGTTGAATATCGTCGTTGGCTTCTTGTTTACTGGTTTGCTCACCTTGTGGTGTCAATGAATCAATAATTTGCGGCAATACTGTAGAAATTGCACTATAAATATCTTGCTTTGGTGCCTGAGTTTGCTGCGCGACCTGCTCTACATCGGCATCATCAAATAAACTTTGTACTTGTTCAGCACCTACATGTGCATTCTCACCTGGGCCTGTAGACACCCAGTCATCCACCTGACTGGTTAAGCCTTGTCCTTTTAGTTTATCCAAAGCACCTTGCAAGCCACCCTGTTTTTGAATCCATGCCAACACCAAAGGCAAAACTGCAATCAATAAACTTTGTGTACCTGAAGCACCTGTAGCAGAACGCTGTTGTTGCCCACCCAACTGACCAAGTACCGAACCAAGAATTCCACCCAAACCGCCTTGCGCAGATTGTTGGTTATTACCACCAAGTTGCCCCAAAACCGAACCTAAAATACCACCCAATCCACCTTGAGATTGATTAGATTGCTGATTCGCGCCCAATGCCTGCTTTGCTAAAATTTCAACAATATTGCTTAAATTGGTCATTTTATTTTCCTCATAATGCCCTTATGACAGCATACGAAGTTTTGACTGAATTGCGCACTTGAAATTGTTAAATTTTACAATATTCTAAATTTGTTAAGCAGTTATCATTATTAGGTTTTTATGAGTTTAATGCACCACTTACCAACGGAATTTATCCCAATTTTCAGGGTTTGCCCAAAACTTAGAATTAAACCAATCAGGCACGTGCTTATAAGTCAAAATATTAAATTGCCATAAGCACAAATGATGCTGCTCAAAGCGATGTTCAATCAATTGCGTAAAACCAAGCGCTCTAAGCAATTGCTCATCTTCATGCGCAGCAATCACCACAATATGCTTTGCCAATAAGTCACGGAGCTTCACCAAAATTTGTGATGTGTGTTGTGGCGTCTGCAAATCAAAATCAGTAGCATCCAAAAATACAACTGCCAAATCAAAACGTTGGGTAAAAGGCAGATTTAAAAATGCCAATGCGCTAAAATACTGCCATTGGATAGCTGACTGATCATCCGCTTGATTGTTATGCTTCGGGCTTGCTTCAATATTTTGCCCTATACACAATGCAGTAGAAATTGGCTGTTGTTGAGATAAATCATCAATTAATGCTTGAATTAAACGCATTTCAGCCATCACTGCATTCCTTCATTTTCGAGAGAGTATTCTTATGGAACTACAAGGCATTTGCCATAAAATGCACGCAGGTCTTAAGGACCATAGTGTAACTGATGAACAGGTACACAAGGCAAATGTTGAATATAAATTTATTCTAGACCGTGCAGAAATTGACCTGCCTTTTCAGCTTGGGCAAGAACTTGAACTGGAATGGACGGGCAATATTTATTGTGTTTCTTGTGGTGTGAAAACACCAAAATCCTATTCGCAAGGACATTGTTTCAAGTGTTTTAAAACCAAAGCATCTTGCGATATGTGCATCATGAAGCCTGAGACCTGTCACTATCATTTAGGTACCTGTCGTGAAGATAGTTTTGCTCAAGAAGTCTGCTTTCAACCGCACATCGTATATTTAGCCAATTCAAGTGCTTTAAAAGTGGGAATCACCCGTTTAGGTCAAATGCCAACACGTTGGCTAGATCAGGGCGCAACTCAAGCCTTGCCAATTATGAAAGTCGGCTCACGCCGTTTATCTGGGCAATTGGAAGTTATGTTTGGTACACAAGTCGCAGATAAAACCGACTGGCGCAAACTACTCAAAGGCGAAGCAGAGCCGCTAAACCTAATTGAAGTGCGTGAACAACTGATTGAAGAGTTTGCGCCTAAAATTCAGACCATTCGTGATGAGTTTAGTCAAAACCTTGAATTCAACGAAACGGTAGAGCTTTTAGATCAGGAACTTCCGCGTGAATTTGTGTACCCTGTAGAACAGTATCCTGAGAAAATTAAATCGCATAACTTAGATAAAACCCCAATCATTCGCGGCAAACTGCAAGGAATTAAAGGGCAATATTTAATCTTGGATACAGGTGTCATCAACATTCGTAAATACACAGGTTATGAGCTAAAAATTCGCGCTGAATAAATCTTGAAACTGCTTACTTAATCATTTTAGATGCACAAAAAAACCAGCAAATTTGCTGGTTTTTTTGTAGATGTTCATCACTTATTTGATTTTCGCTTTCGATTTCAAATATTGCGTATAGTCATCTAGCTCTTGTTGAGCACGTAATTGTTGATACAACTGCGCTAACTCTTTCAGTTGCTCAGGCGTTAAAGCATTCGATGTAGTATCGTTTACATTTGATACAGCTACCACCACCAATTCATTTGGTATAGATGCTGTTGTTACTGACCACATACCATCTTTAGGCGCAAGCACACCAAATGCAGCACGTTCAATTTCACGCTTTAACAAACCATCTGCACGGGTGAATGTGCCTGCATTTTCAAAACGGATTTGGTTTTTCGCCAAAACGGTCGCTGCAGGTTGAGTTTTAAAGGCATCCAACGCAGCTTGAATATCTTTTTTCGCTGCATCAAAGGCTTTTTTCTCAATCAGTTTAGCTTTTACGCGGGGTGTTGCTTCTTCTAAAGTTTGCACACCTGCGGCATGGTAATTACGCACTTTCACCCATACCACATCGCCATTGGCTAAAGTAATGTTACTCGATGCGTTGCGATCGCCATTTTTCACATCATCATTAAACAATTTAACTTTGACAGATGGCTGGCTTAAAACAGGATGCTGCGCCGCCAAAGTTAAACCATTAACAGATTCGACTTTGGCCGTTTTCACTTCTTCTGCCACAACATCTAAAGCATCACTACTCACCACCAATTCATTTAAGCTGTTGATGGTATCGGTATACGCATTTTCAGTTTTGGCTTTTTGCAACTCTGCCATTAAACGTGCTTTTTGAGTTTCAAACGCAGGGACTTGAACTGTAGCACCTTCTGTTTGAATCACATGATAGCCATATTGAGTTTTAATCGGCTGTGATACTTCACCAGATTTTAAGCTACCCACGGCTTTGTCAAAGGCATCGCCAAATACGCCTGCTTCATAACCTGCAACCTCACCACCTTTGGCTTTAGACTCAGGATCATCCGAATACTTTTGTGCAGCTGCAGTAAAGCTTGTACCTTGCTTAATTTCAGCTGCGGCTTGCTCTGCAAGTTTTTTAGCTGCGGCATCATCACGCGCATCGGTGGTGATTAAAATATGTTTCACTGTCGGTACAGCAGCACCTTTTTGAGTTTCGACAAACTTTTGATAAGCCTGTTGTAACTCTGCGTCAGTGACAGCCGTATTTGCAGGTGCAATATTGGCTGGAGTCACCACAATGTAATCGACATCAACGCTAGCAACCTGTTTAAAGGCATTGGCGTGCTGTTCATAATACGCAGCAATCTCTTGTGCATTTGTGGTGATGTTTTTCTTGTAGTCATCTAACTTAATGCTAGATAAATGCAAAGTACGTTGCTGGGTTTGTAAATTGGCAATTTGCTGAATATCAGACGGGCTAACTAAAGCATAATCGGTAAAGCTAGCACTCAGCATTTTTAACGCATGGTCTTGGCGTAAATTTGCCACAAGCGCCTGATTGGTCATGCCTACAGATTGCAGATAGTTCGCATACAAGCTTTCAGAAAACTTGCCATCTTGTTGGAAATTCGGTTGCTGTGCAATCATTTGTTCAATTTGTGCATCGCTCAAAGAAATCCCTAATTTCTCAGCTTGTTGTAATAACAAGGTACGTGCAACCAACGTATCTTTGGCTTTGTTTTGAATATAATTTTGATTCAATAGTGTTTCATCACCATTGGTATAGGCCAAGTATTGTTCTTTCAAGGAATTGGTCAGATTATCTAATTCTCGTTTTGAAATTTGCTGACCATTGACTGTTTGTGCAGTGTCTTCAGACTGACCTCCACTAAAATATCCTTCAATACCTACAAGTGCTAAAGGGGTCAAGAACAAGACGAGCAAAACTTTGCCCAACCAACCCTTAATAACTTTACGAAAAGATTCCATAAGTATTCCAATATTTTATTTGTGCGAGATTTTAACTGAAAACCCTCAACGAATGAATGCGTTGAAGCCGTTTATTGACATTATTAATAAAAAACGCGCCAATTGGCGCGCTTTCTTGGCATTTTAAAAGATTATGCTACTGAATCTTTTAAACCTTTACCCGCTTTAAAGCTTGGTACTTTGCTTGCTTTAATTTCAAGTGTAGCACCTGTTTGTGGGTTACGACCTGTGCGAGCAGCACGCTCTTTCACATTAAATGTACCAAAACCAACGAGGGTTACAGTATCACCCGCTTTAAGCGCTTCAGTAATAGAAGCAATTGTTGCGTCTAAGGCCTTACCTGCATCAGTCTTAGACAATCCCCCTTTCTCTGCAATTGCATCGATTAATTCTGATTTATTCATGAAAATTACGTCCTCTTAATATCGTTTATTTAAGGTCCAGAGATTTAATTTAAATTACCGTAACGCCTTTATAGCAATGCTTTGAGGGTAAAAGCAATACTCCCTGCACGCTTTTATGCAAAATAAATGGTAAAAACGATGGAACTGTTAGCCTCTATTCAGTTTTGCCCTAAAATACCCGATGTATAATAAAGCAACATCCTTTAAGCCCCCCTTTCCACAGAATTACTTTTTCGCAACATCTTCTTTTAATGGTTTATTTTCTTCAATCAACGCATCGACTTTGGCATGTAATTGCAGTACCAATTGCTCCAAATGTTGTAGGTCTTTTGCTGTCACCAAGCCAATTCTATTTAAAGAATGATTGACGCTATGGTCAATTAAACGCTCAACTTTATCTTTAGTATCAATGACCGACTCTTTGGCTTTTTCAGACACTTTTTCAACTGTTTGATCGGCAATTTCTGTAGTTTTAGATTCTAATTCCTCACCCACCTTGACCAGAGAGTCAAACAATTTATTGCCTTCTTCTTCTGCGCGTGAAAATGCACCTAAACCTGCTAGCCAAATTTGCTTGGTATATTTACGAAAATCGAGTGATGATTTACGTCCTGAGCGTAATTTATCTTTATTTTTCAATGTGGTTTCTGGTTCAACCAAATGCTCTTCTACGCTATCCGTCGTTTTTTCCATGAACCTCTCTCCTGCTTATTTTATGCGCACATAAATGTAATAAACCTACAAAATGCTTTCATAATAGCAAATTAAATACTTGATCGTTTTGCTAAACTGTTCTACAAAGCAAGATTATTCGCTGCGCTTCTTAGAATGTATTCTCAACGAAGCGCAAAACAAGGAATTCAACTTTAGATTTAGGGACTTGATTTTATGAGTGATTCGCAACAAAGACAAAGTAATCCACATTTGTTGCTGACCATGCTCATGATTGTGCTGGAAACAATTTTTAGCTTTATTCTAAAACATGATCGTGTGGTCGCTTTGCAGGCTAAAAAGTTTGTCGACCAGAAAATCACCATTAAAATTAATAGCTATATTCCTTATTTCGACATTTACGTGGAATTCAATCCAAACGGCATCTTATTTGACAGCAACGCACCTGAACAAGCTGTCGATTTAGATGTGCGCACCACCCTCATAGATTTATTTAAAATCTTTATTTTAGGTAATCGTCGCAGTATTAAACACATGCGTATAGATGGTGACATTACCCTTAAAGATGAGTTTCGTGATCTAATTTTGCATTTTAGTGCACCCAAAGTTTTAGCTGACTGGAAACAATGGCTGAAAGAAGCACCGCAAGAACAAGAAGTGATTGGTTCTAAAAAGCGCATTGCCCCACTTTTAGACAAAATTGATGAACAACGCTCTAAGATCAACACCCTACAAGTTGAGCTTAAACAGCATAAAAACCGTATTCGTCGGATTGAACGTCGTCAAAAGCGCATTAACATCGTCTTTGGTGTAATAACAGTACTATTAATTACGTTATTAGTGTATAATTTATGGATCGTTTAAACGCATTAAAATATTAAGAAAAACAGCGTAAATCCTCGCGCACAATATCACAATAAAATACTTGACTAATTTAGTCGGGATTCATAGAATACCCATATCTAGTCTAATCATGTGTATCGAATCATGCGCTTAACAACTCGCGGTCGCTACGCAGTGACTGCTCTACTTGATTTAGCTTTGCAGCCAACTGAACAAACGATCACGCTTGCTGAAATTGCAGCCCGTCAAACTATTTCTGTTGCTTATCTTGAGCAGTTATTCGCAAAACTTAAGCGCCACGGCTTAGTGTCTAGTGTTCGCGGTGCTAACGGTGGTTACCATTTAGCACGTAGTGCAAATGAAATCACTGTGCTAGAAATCATTGAAGCCGTAAACGAAACTGTTGATGCAACGCGTTGCGACCATAAAGGCAACTGTCAAAATGGTGCAATGTGCTTGACTCACGACTTATGGCAGGAACTCTCCCATCATATTGCCGACTATCTCGCTAAAATCTCACTTGCTGATTTAGTTGCGCGTGACAACGTACAAACTGTTGCCATTCGCCAGAACACAGCACCGTTTGATTCAGCTCTGTTATCGGTTACAGGTATTTGACATGAAACGTCCAATTTATCTTGACTACGCAGCAACCACTCCTGTAGATCCTCAAGTTGCAGAACGCATGATGGAGTGCCTGACTTTTGATGGGACTTTCGGTAATGCCGCTTCTCGTTCGCACGCTTATGGCTGGCAAGCAGAAGAAAAAGTTGAATATGCACGTGAACAAGTTGCGAACTTGATCAAAGCAGACCCACGTGAAATCGTGTGGACTTCTGGTGCAACAGAATCAGATAACCTTGCACTAAAAGGCGTAGCACAATTCTATTCGTCTAAAGGCAAACACATTATTACCTCTAAAATTGAACACAAAGCCATTTTAGATACCTGCCGTGAGCTTGAATCTGAAGGTTTTGAAATCACGTACTTAGAGCCACAACCACGAACAGGTTTAATTACACCTGAAATGGTTGAAGCGGCAATTCGTCCAGACACAATTTTAGTGTCGTTGATGATGGTCAATAACGAAATTGGTACGATTACCGATGTCGCTGCAATTGGCGAAATCACCCGTGCCAAAAAAATCTTCTTCCACGTTGATGCTGCGCAAGCTGCAGGTAAGGTAGAAATTGATTTATCTACCTTAAAAGTAGACTTAATGAGCTTCTCTGCACACAAAATCTATGGCCCTAAAGGTATTGGTGCGCTATTTGTACGCCGCAGTCCACGCGTACGCTTAAAAGCACAAATGCATGGTGGCGGTCATGAGCGTGGCATGCGTTCAGGCACACTTGCAACCCACCAAATTGTAGGTATGGGCGAAGCATTTGAACTTGCAGGCAAAAACTTGGCTTCTGAACAAGCCCGTTTACGTGTATTGCGCGACAAACTTTGGAATGGCTTGAACACCATGGAACAAGTTTTCCTGAATGGTCACCCAACACTAAACGTAGCCAACTATTTAAACGTCAGCTTCAACTTTGTTGAAGGTGAATCTTTAATGATGTCTCTTAAAGATGCTGCGGTATCTTCAGGTTCTGCGTGTACTTCAGCGACTTTAGAGCCATCTTATGTATTACGTGCACTAGGTCTTTCAGACGAACTTGCACACAGCTCAATTCGTTTCAGTTTTGGTAAATACACCACTGAAGAAGATATTGATCATGTCCTAACTGTGACTAAAGCTGCTGTTGAAAAGTTACGTGAACTTTCACCGCTTTGGGATATGTATAAAGAAGGGATTGACCTTTCTAAAGTAGAATGGACTGAACACTAATTCATCCCAAATCTAATGGCTTTGACAGGAAGCCATTAGATTGATAAAGGTAATTTCACCCCCATATTTATATTAAGGCTGACCCCGAGGTTTGGAGAAGCGACATGGCTTATAGCGATAAAGTAATTGATCATTACGAAAACCCTCGTAATGTTGGCGTTTTAGACAAAAATGCTGAAAACGTTGGTACAGGTATGGTGGGCGCACCTGCATGTGGCGATGTAATGCGTCTGCAAATTCAAGTGAATGACGAAGGCGTGATTGAAGAAGCACGTTTCAAAACTTATGGTTGTGGTTCTGCCATTGCTTCAAGTTCTTTGGTTACTGAGTGGCTTAAAGGTAAAACTTTAGATGAAGCACAAGCGATCAAGAACATTGATATTGCTACCGAACTTGCCCTTCCACCAGTGAAAGTACACTGCTCTGTATTGGCAGAAGATGCAATTAAAGCTGCTGTAGAAGACTATCGCAGCAAAAAGACCAAAGCTTAATTTGCTAAGTTTTGTGGAAAAACAAACGGAGTTTTCATGATCAATTTAACTGAAAATGCTGCAACTCATATCAGCAATTACTTAAAGAATCGCGGTAAGGGTCAAGGTATTCGCGTTGGTGTGAAAACTTCAGGCTGTTCTGGTTTGGCTTATGTACTCGAATTTGTAGATGAAGTCGATACGCACGACCAAATGTTTGAACAGTTTGGTGTTAAAGTTTTCGTTGATCCTAAAAGCCTAGTTTACCTAGATGGCATGGAAATGGACTATGTCAAAAATGGTTTAAACGAAGGTTTCGAGTTTAACAACCCCAATAAAAAAGGTGAATGTGGCTGCGGTGAATCGTTCACGGTATAACGCCACCTCCCTCTTTTTAGCTTAAAACAGTGTACAATACACTGTTTTAATTGCATTTATGCAGCCAATTTTGCACACTAATCGCGGATTCCATCTCCCATGAATCATTTTGAGTTGTTTAATCTTCCTGTTGCACTCGATATTGATTTCGCTACTTTAAAAGCTGAATTTTTAAAGCTACAGCAGCAATATCACCCCGACAAAGCCGAAGACAAAGATCAAGCCTTGATTAAATCTAGTAAAATTAATCAGGCGTTTAAACAACTCTCTGCGGTAGACAGTCGTGCTGCATATTTACTCTCATTGAAAAAGCAAGATTATCATCTCGATCAATCCATCCATGACTTTGAATTTTTACAAGATGCCTTGGAAATTCGTGAGCAATTGGATGATGCCAACTGTGCCGATGACTTACAGTCATTAAAGGTTGAAGTACAACAATGGGTTGATGGCTTAGTCCGTGAATTTAAAATTGACTATGCCGAAGAAGATTGGGCAGAAGCGCGTGACACTGTGCGTAAATTACGCTTTTTCATGAAAGTTATGGCTGACCTAGACAAAGCTGAAGATCGTTTCCTTGATGATGACAGTTTTGATTTAGACGATGATTTTTAATTTTAGTTTGTATTTTAATATTTAACGGGCAAAGGATTTTACATAATGGCGCTCTTGCAAATTGCAGAACCAGGTCAATCAAGTGCACCGCATGAACATCGCATTGCGATTGGCATTGACTTAGGCACCACTCATTCATTGGTTGCCACAGTTCTTTCTGGTAAAGCCAAAGTCTTGCATGATGAGCAAGGTCGCGTGCTACTGCCTTCTATCGTCCATTATGCAGAGCAAAATACACATTATGGCAATGCTGCTGCGCCATTTATTACTACAGACCCTAAAAACACGATTGTTTCAGTCAAGCGTTTTATGGGTCGTTCTAAAGCGGACATTAAATTTCAACATCCATACACGTTAGTGGGTGAAGACAATCAAATGCCTGCTTTTGAAACAGCTCAAGGCCGTAAAACACCTGTTGAAATTTCGGCAGAATTACTTAAACAACTCAAAGACCGCGCAGAAGCCAGCTTACAAAACCCTGTAAATGGTGCAGTGATTACTGTTCCTGCTTATTTTGATGAAGCTCAACGCCAAGCCACACGTGACGCTGCCGAGCTTGCAGGTTTAAAAGTATTGCGTTTATTGAATGAACCGACTGCAGCAGCGGTTGCCTACGGTTTAGATCAAGACACCAACTTGGCTCAAGACCGTAACTATGTGATTTACGACTTGGGCGGTGGTACGTTTGACGTTTCTATTTTACGTTTCTCTCAAGGTGTTTTTGAAGTTTTAGCCACAGGCGGCCACACTGCTTTAGGTGGTGATGACTTAGATCGTCTGATTGTAAAATGGGCAAAAAAACAGCTGAATATTGAAAGTTTAGATGATGCAGAATATGCACACTTTATTGTGTCTGCACGTAAAGCCAAAGAAGCGCTCAGCAATGCAGAAAGTGTTGAATTAAAACTGTTAGAGCACACGCTGCAATTAGACCGCGCAAACTTTGAAAGTATTATTCAGGTTGCTTTAGATAAAACCATTAGTGTATGCAAACGTGTATTACGCGATGCCAAACTTGACCTAGATGACATTCAAAATGTAGTTTTAGTTGGTGGTTCAACACGTTCTTATGCCGTGCAAAAAGCTGTTCGTGAAGTATTTAATCAAGAACCATTATGCACAATTAACCCAGATGAAGTGGTTGCAATTGGTGCATCAATTACCGCCAATCAACTAATTGGTAACAGCAAAGATGGTTCGTTGCTATTAGACGTTACCCCACTGTCTTTGGGTTTAGAAACCATGGGCGGTTTGGTGGAACGCTTAATTTCACGCAATACTGCAATTCCTGTAGCACGTCGCCAAGAATTTACCACTTATCAAGATGGCCAAACTGCCATGTTGATTCATGTGGTACAAGGTGAGCGTGATTTGGTAGAACATTGTCGTAGCTTAGGTCGTTTTGTGCTACACGGTATTCCACCAATGACTGCGGGTCAGGCACGCATTGAAGTTACGTTCCAAGTCGATGCTGA
Organism: Acinetobacter sp. YH12021; assembly: GCF_013420145.1. Taxonomy (NCBI): domain Bacteria; kingdom Pseudomonadati; phylum Pseudomonadota; class Gammaproteobacteria; order Moraxellales; family Moraxellaceae; genus Acinetobacter; species Acinetobacter sp. YH12021. The sequence continues at coordinate 157,448 of NZ_VOYT01000004.1, read as the reverse complement.
TGGCTTGCTCAGTGTTTCTGCTAAAGAAACCACTTCTGGTGTGACTGCAAATATCGACATCAAGCCATCTTATGGTTTATCTGAAGCAGATACCGAGCGTTTGCTGCTAGATGGTTTCAAATATGCAGAAGAAGACAAGCAATTGCGTCATTTGCATGAAACCAAAGTTGAAGCACAACGTGAACTTGAAGCTTTACAACAAGCCTTAAAAGTAGATGCACAACTATTAAGCCCAGAACAATTAGAAGCTTTAAATACTGCCAAAGCGCAGTTGGAAGCCGAATTGACTGGACAAGACATTAAAGCCATTGAACATGCTGTTGAACAGCTTAAAATACACAGTGATGCTTTTGCTGCAATTCGTATGAATCAACATATTGATACAGCACTTAAAGGCACTAAACTCGACGACTGGTCAAACTCAAACTAATTTAAGGTAAAGATTATGCCACGTATTAAAGTACTTCCACATGCGCAATTCTGCCCAGAAGGTGCTGAGTTTGAAGTCGAACAAAATGCCAACTTATGCGAAAGCTTACTTGAAAATGGCATTAAAATTGAACATGCTTGCGATATGTCTTGTGCATGTACCACTTGCCACGTTGTTGTTCGTAAAGGCTTTGACAGCCTAGAAGAAATGGATGATGTTGAAGCTGACTTATTAGACCGTGCTTGGGGTTTAGAGCCTGATTCACGCTTATCTTGTCAGGTTAAAGTGGTCAATGAAGACTTGGAAGTCGAAATTCCAAAATACACCATTAACCATGCTTCAGAAAATCATTAATCATAAAATGATGCTAATTCTAAAAAACTGCGCTACGGCGCAGTTTTTTTTATTGCACAACTTTAGATTTAAAATTTTTGAGGATTTAAAAGTTAAACGAGATCTACATTATAAGAAAAATTTTAGTGTTTTTCAGGAATATGAGTTTTGGCAATTTCTTCAACAGGTGGATGTTCAATCACTTCATCTTCAAGATTAAGTTTTACAATGCCCTGTGAGTTGGTCAGCTTTTGCTGCGTTTGAATTCTTTTAATCATTTTTTCTAATACGGTAATTAGCTCAGGATATTCAAAATTCTGCACTTCATCCAAATTAAGCAACAAATGAAAACCTTTATATTCGTAGTCAAACCAACGCTGATAATCCGACTTGCTGGCCGCATATTTTTCCATCACTTGCCAAGTTTTTACAGGACCTTGAATCCCCTTTAAAAAGATCGGTGCTTTCGGAGCACACAAATAATCATTTTTAATCAGTTTATAAGTGTCATCTGAAAGTAAAATTTCATCAACTTCGGCCGCACTTTGCAAACGCGCAGCTAAGTTAGCATCACGCCCAACAATGGTATATGCCATCCGATGTGCTGCACCGTAGTTCCCAACGTGGCAATATCCTGTACTGATACCCATACGAATATGTAAAGGCGGATAGCCCATTTTGACCCAACGTTCGCGTAACAATTTCATTTGCTGACGCATCGCAATAGCCATCTCTACACAAGTTTTAGCATCTTGTTCAACACCTTGCGTATTTGGATCACCAAAGAAAATTAAAATCGCATCACCCATAAACTTATCCACCGTCGCTTCATATTGCTTGGCAATTTCGGTCATGTGGCTTAAATAATCATTGAGCAGGAATGCTAAATCATCTGGAATTAGTGTTTCAGAAAGTTCAGTAAAGCCTTGAATATCAGAAAAGAAAATCGTCATTTTTTTACGTTTATATTCAATTTTCGCTTCCGACTCACCTTTCATAATCGATTGCCACAACTGCAAAGGTGCATAGCGACTAAGCTGATTCGCAAATTCCATATAGCGGTTCATTTGTGTGTAGTAATGGTCTTTCTTTGCCGTGGTATAGCGGATACGACGTGCCTGATAGGCACTGCCCATGCCAAAGTAAAAGATCATACATAAAAAGGCTAAAATCGTAAGTTCGGTACTGCTTTGTTCAAAATATTCGTTAAAACCAAAAATAAAAATATTACAAAAATAAAAAACTGTGACCGCCAATAAGGATGCCAATGCCACCAAAAAGAAAGAAACTTTAATATAAATGGCGGTATATAGCAGCGCAAATAAAGCGGCAAAAGTAAGTACCAAATTCAGATGTACCGCAGACAAACATACTGCGACTACCACAATATCAATAATAAACAGGATATTACGCTTGGCTTGATGACTATATTTATATTGCAGCCAACGCGAAAATTTAGGAATTATCAGTAATAAAAAAGTAAGAAAAAACGGAAGGTAAATTTGATAATTGGTATCGGCGTAGGTGTAGTGATAGACCACCATAATCAGGGATAAACTTGCATACCCGACTAAACGATGCAGAAATTCGAATTGTTTGGGATCTCTTTCCATCCAATTGTACATGAACACCGCGGCCTACTCCAATCTAGGATTAAAAAGCCACGCATCCTGCGTGGCAATTCATTTCAATTAATCCATTCGCCAGTCAAATGGCATATCGCCTTGACCACGCAGAGCAAGCATCAAGGTTTGACGCATGTGAGCCAAAACTTCATTGCTGTATGGTACAGCTGGCGTACCCCAAACTGGTTTAGGCCAAGCCACATCATTTTGATAACGCACGACGTGATGAAAATGCAATTGTGGAACCATATTACCTAAAGCCGCCACATTCATTTTATCGGCACGGAATACACGTGATAATTGGCTAGATAACCAGCTAGATTCACGTAAAAATTGTTCTTGGTCTGCCTGGCTTAATTCGTATAGTTCTGTAACCCCTGGCACACGTGGAATTAGAATTAACCAAGGGAATTGCATATCATTCATTAAACGACATGTTGACAGAGGAAAGTCGCCTACAAAAAAAGTATCTTGAGCAAGTTGTGGATGCAAACTAAACATATCTTTATAAATGACGCAAATTGTAATGATGGGTAATACTATCACATCCCTAGTGAACTGAGTATGATTCCCATCATGTTTCGATGTAAATAAAGTGCAATTTTAACCAAATTCATCATGAATAATATTCATTATAGAATCAGAGGTTTCTTAGCAAATATTCATAAATTTACCGATATGATATTTGGATCAATTTGCATTTTTAAACTCAGCTGTGCAAAGTTTTTAGCAGGCTGTTTAATAGATCGGCAATAAATTGAATCCGCTTTTCAGCTTCCTCCAACATCACCATCACTTTTAAACGCTGTCCACCATCCATACGGAAATAGGTCGGATGTTTTTGCATCATTTGAATGATGCTCATGGCTTGCACAGGTGTATCTGGTGAAAATTCGATATGACCGCCATTTGTACCAATATCAATTTTAGTGATGCCCAACTGCTCTGCTTTTAAACGCAGTTGATGTACAGCAAATAATTGTTTCACCGCTTGTGGTGGAATACCAAAACGGTCAATCAACTCCATACGGATATGATCAAGCTTTTCTTGAGTATCGGTATTACTAATGCGTTTGTAGAACAATAAGCGCTGATGCACATCGCCCAAATAATCATCTGGAATTAAAGCAGGCATGTGCAGGTTGATTTCTGCAGTTAAAGACAATGGTGCATCGAAGTTAGGGGTTTTACCTTTTTGAATGGCTTTGGTGGCTTTTTCCAGCATTTCCATATACAGGCTATAACCAATAGCTTGCATTGAACCGCTTTGTTGCTCACCCAGTAATTCGCCCGCACCACGAATTTCCAAGTCTTCGGTTGCCAGCATAAAACCTGCACCCAAAGTTGAGGCACGCTGAATCGCATCCAAGCGTTTTTCAGCATCGCCTTTTAAGCCCTTAATGGAAGGTACCAGCAAATACGCATAAGCTTGGTGATGCGAACGCCCAACACGACCACGTAGTTGGTGCAACTGCGCCAATCCGAGTTTATCTGCACGTTCAATTAAAATGGTATTGGCATTTGGAACATCAATCCCTGTTTCAATAATGGTTGAGCAAACCAACACGTTATATTCTTTATGATAAAACTGCTGCATGACTTGCTCTAATTCACGCTCGCGCATTTGCCCATGCGCAACTGCAACCCGCGCTTCTGGTACCAATTCACGAATGGTTTCAGCACTACGCTCAATGGTTTCCACTTCATTATGCAGGAAATACACCTGACCACCACGTAACAATTCACGTAAAATGGCTTCTTTCACCGTATCGCCTGTATGCTCTTGCACAAAGGTTTTGACCGCTAAACGGCGTGCAGGTGGTGTAGCAATAATGGATAAATCGCGCATACCGCTAAATGCCATATTTAAGGTACGTGGAATTGGCGTTGCGGTTAAAGTCAGCATATCCACATCGGCGCGCAGCGCTTTAATACGTTCTTTGTCACGCACCCCAAAACGATGTTCTTCATCGACAATCATTAAACCCAACTGCTTGAACTGAATATTTTCTTGCAGAATTTTGTGCGTCCCAATCACAATATCGACTTTGCCTTCAGCTAAATCTTCAATGGTTTTTTGATGAGATTTGCTTGAACCAAAACGCGATAAGACTTCAATACGCACAGGCCAGTCGGCAAAACGGTCTTTAAAAGATTCATAATGCTGTTGTGCCAACAATGTGGTCGGAACCAATACCGCGACTTGTTTATTATTCTGTACCGCGACAAATGCAGCCCGCATGGCGACTTCGGTTTTACCAAAACCAACATCACCACAGACCAAACGATCCATTGGTTTTGCCAGTTGCATGTCATGTAAAGTCGCTTCAATTGCATTGGCTTGGTCTAGGGTTTCTTCATAAGCAAAGCCACTGGCAAATTGCATATAAAGACTATGATCCAACTCAAAAGCAAAACCCGGTTTAGATTGACGACGTGCCTGAATATGCAGTAATTCTGCTGCCACATCGTGAATTTGTTCCAACGCTTTGCGTTTGGCTTTATTCCATGCATCTGTGCCTAATTTATGCAAAGGCGCAAGGTCTGGATCACCACCGCTATAACGGCTGATTAAATGCAAATTGGTAACAGGTACATACACTTTTGCAGCATCGGCATAATCAAGTTGTAAAAACTCATGCTCTTGCTCATCAATATTTAAAGTAATTAAACCTGCATAACGCCCTACGCCATAATCAATATGTACCACAGGTGCACCAATGCTTAACTCGGTCAAACTGCGAATTAAAAACTCTTCAGAAACTTCCTGCTGACGTTTACGACGGCGCTGCACCACACGATGTTCATACAACTGATTTTCTGAGATTACACTCAATTGATCTTGAATGACCAAGCCGCGATCTAAAGGTGCATTGGTAATCGCAATGGCTTGTAAAGACTGCTGAAATGCCTCAAAACTCTCCACTTGTGGAATTTCACCCAAAGCGGCACGCAACGCATCTTTTAAGGTTTCACGACGACCTGCACTTTCTGCCACCAATAAAACAGGATGATTGGCCGCATCAATATATTGCTTAACGGCATGAAAGGGTTGTTCTTGTTTAGGATCAACCGCCAAACGTGGTGGTACAAGTGTGCTTAAGTTCACTACACCTGCTTTTTGCTCAAAAGCTTCGGGCGATGCAATCACACGTCCAAATTGATTCAGTTGTTCTAATAATTGATTTGGTTGTAGGAATAATTGCTCAGGCGGCAAAATCGGCTGGTCGATGTTATGACGTCTGTCCTCATAACGATACAGCACATCTTTCCAAAATTGAGTTAAACAGTCATCCACCGCCTTATCTGTAATGACAATGCAATGCTTTGGTAAGTATGAAAGTAATGTATTTTGACCTTCAAGCTGTGCTTGAGTGAAGAATAACGGAAAATAAAACTCTAAACCAGGCGATGCAATGCCTTCTAACACATCCTGATACACAGGGTTCTTTTTCGGGTTTGCCGTTGGGAAACTTTCTGCATAGCGGTCACGGAAAATCGCACGACCTTCTTTTAATGGAAATTCTTTGGCGGGTAAAACCGTAAAATTCTGCAAACTTTGGGTGGTACGCTGCGTTTCTGGATCAAAAAACTTTAAGGTTTCAACTTCATCATCAAATAAATCAATACGGATGGGTGCTTCCTGTCCCGAAGCATAAATATCCATAATACTGCCACGCACAGCAAACTCACCATGATCATAGACTGTATCGACCAGATGATAGCCTGCTTGTACCAAACGCTGTTTTTGTTGTTCCAAAGCAAACTTTTGCCCAACACGAATATCGAAATGCTCGCCTAACACCCATGAGGTTGGTGCAACACGTTGTGCCAAAGTGGTTGCCGAAACCAACAATACACCTTGCTGCGGCATATTGGATAAAATCGCCAAACGCTCCGACACAATATCTTGATGCGGTGACAAGCGGTCATAAGGCAAAATTTCCCAATCGGGGAAAATAGTCGGTTTTACCCCGTAAAATTCTAATTCGCTTTCTAACTGCGCCAAATGTTGTTGATTGCGCGCGACAATCACAAATAAATGCTGATTCTGCTGACCAATTTCTTTAAATAATAATGCTGCGGCAGAACCTTGTAGATTACCAATCCAGCGTTTTTCGCCAGCTTTCAGTTGTGCTAAATTGAGTTGGGAAATTTCGTGTTGGAACATGTATATAGCTTTAGGGTCTAAACAACATGGGGCTTATACTAGCACGATGAATTGACGGTTTTACGTAATTTTTTTCATCCACCATTACAGCGTATTTAATTGCAAAATTTTATAAAACAGCGAGCTTTAAAGTTTGATACACACGCCTCTTTACTTTTGATCACGTAAAAACTGTCGATAATAATCATTCAATTTTTTAACAATCGCTTTAAATTCCAGTAAGTTTTCTTCGGTATTACCAAGCATTGTGTTAAAACGCTGTTGCGCAATTTCCAGATCAATTTTTTCATTGATAATCATAGCTGTAGAATACAGCTGTGCCAAATCATCAAACTGCTGCATACGGCGGTTGGATAAATAATTTAAACGCTCTGCCAAAACATCGTTAAGCAAAATACCATCGACCATATAGCCTTGTTCCGCATCCCATTGAATATTCTGTGCTTCTAAATAGGCAATTTCTTCGAGATTGGCTTTATTTTTAAACAACCCTGTAAGTTTGCTGAACATTTTGAACCTATAAATTGGCGAAATCAAAGTGAATGCTGCAGAGTTTAAATGCTTCACTAAAATAGATGCAACTGATCAGGGTGATTTATGCTCCCCTGATGTTATAAGTCAGTGTTTCAACCCCACTTTGCTTAGGCTATTTATAATGATGCATATTTTGCATCCTGCCAAATGCAAAAAAGCATCTTGAAGATGCTTTTATAACAATCAAAAAATGACTTAAAGCTTATTTGCCATAAGTTTGCTGTAAATACTTCACAATCTTGGCCGATTCAAAAAGCTGAGTCTGGGTATTTGGATCGATTAAAAATGGGACTTGAATATTATCACCCATGACTTTTAATACCTGCTCACGCTTACCACCTGCCAGTGGCACATATTTACCCGGTTTTAAACGTAATTTTGCCAAGCCTTGATCTTGCCAACGCTCTTTGGCTACATTATGAAATTTGAATGGCAACTCCAGTTCAGTCAATACACCACGTACTACACGTGTATAAGGACTTCCCTCAAAACCCCACAGTTCAATCAGTTGTTCAGGTGCAGCGCGCTCTACAATTTTCTGGTTAATCCACACACCACGTGCACCATTCAATAACGTGCCTGCAAGTGCAACATAAGGAATTTTAGGAAAATGCGCGTATTTTTTTGGCGTTTTTCCACTTTTGCCATAATGTTTGAATAAATGATGAATGATCTGCTGTGATTCATAGAGCTGATCACCTGTATTTTCATCAATTAAAAATGGAAACTGAGTTTTACCACCCAGTTGTTTCACCAAAGGTCGATATTTTGTGCCGCCTTTGGGGCATGGATAAACCTCATAATCCAAATTTAACAAGGTCATGACTTCGCGTACACGACGGCAAAATGGTGAACCTTCAAACTCATATAACTTTAAGGCTTTTTCGGGTTGCTTGGGAAATGCTGTCCCATTCACTCCACGTCCACCTTCGGTAAGCATAGATGCCACTGCCTGAATGACTTTAATTTGATGATGCACCATTTTGTTTTCCTTGTGATGTGCTCAGCAATTTGATGACTGCGCCATCAAACCGCTTATAAATCGACCAACTTTTCTTTTGCCACAATAATACCGTTGTTATCAGCATAGACATAATCGCCCGAATTAAAAGTGACTTGTCCGAAATGCAAACTCACATCCACTTCACCCACGCCTTTGCGGTTACTTTTTTGTGGAATTGAAGCCAAAGCATGTACGCCTAAATCAAGTGCTGCAATTGCATCGACATCACGTACACAGCCGTAAATGATCACGCCATTCCAGTGATTTTTCACTGCGGATTCAGCAATCAAGTCACCCATTAAGGCACAGCGCATAGATGCCCCACCATCTACCACCAAAACTTTGCCTGTGCCATCGGTTGCCAATAACTCTTTTACACGTGAGTTATCTTCAAAGCATTTTACAGTCACAATTTGACCACCAAAAGTTTTACGTGCACCGTAACTTTTGAAAAATTTACCATCCAAAGATGGAATCACCACTTGAAGGTCATGTTCTGGATGGTCATCTAATAAGTCACAAGTTACGAATGGTACTGTAGACACGTTGTTCCCCTTTTACTTGGTTTTTTGTATTTGTAAATTATCATAAATTTGAAATTTATGAATTTGCGATTGCGCTGCCTCGACCATAGTATGAGCCACTTGCGTAGCACTTACTGGCTTATATGTAAAATGATCGGGAATAAATCGTGATATTTTAAGATACAGCTTTTGTCCTAAATCTTCTAAACGCCGTTGTTCGTTGCGCTCACCCAATAATAAAGATGGACGCAAAATTGATACTTTGTCTAAATCCAAACTTTCAATATATTGTTCTAGCTCACCTTTGACACGATTATAAAATACGGCTGATTTGGCTTCTGCTCCCAAAGCACTGACCAATATGTAATGCGTACCCTTCGCCTGCAATAATTCGGCAAAATGTGCATTGATGGTATAGTCCACAGCATAAAACCCCTGCTTTGACCCTGCCTTTTTTAAGGTTGTGCCTAAACAACTGAATGCATGACTATAACCGCTCACATCTTCATCATTGAGCAATAAAAAGTCTTCAAGGAGTAACGTCTGGACTTTTTCTAAGCGATTTAATTCCGAGCAAGGTCTACGCAAAACAACGGTGATATTTTTACATTCAGGCAGCTGATTAAGCTGTTTGACCAATTGCTGCCCAACTAAACCATTCGCACCAATTACAATTGCATTTTGAATAGAATTTGTCATTTTTTAAACAATCTCTGAGGCTTAAAGCTAATCTACCTGTTTCTTTCTGATTTTTCTGCAGCTAAAATGTTGTCAAAGCATGTCAAGACTTGACTTAACTGTCTAGTTTCATCAAAATATGGCACTTGTTTACGGGCTGGTGATAATTCTTCTGATGTTGGTTTTCGGAAGTAATTGCAGCCCGCCCAGACCAATCTATTTCAAGGAGTGCACGAGTGGCAAACTCTGCTCAAGCTAGAAAACGTGCTCGTCAAAACGTTAAAGCACGTAAACACAACGCAAGCTTACGTTCTATGGTTCGTACTTATTTAAAACGCACAATCGCTGCTATTGCTGCAGGTGATTATGCGGTTGCTACTGAAGCTTACAAAAAAGCTGTTCCAGTAATTGACCGTATGGCTGATAAAGGCATCATCCATAAGAACAAAGCAGCTCGTCATAAGAGCCGTTTAAACGCTCAAGTTAAAGCTTTAGCTTCTAACTAAGTGTTAAACAAAAGAAGCCCGTTAAGGGCTTTTTTTGTGCCTGCTGTTTCGATAATTTATCAAATTAAGCAATCTTTAGTTTCTGCACGCCAATTACATCACTTCAAATACACCTGCCACCATAAAATAAAAAACACCTCCTGAACTGGTCAAAAGGTGTTTTAAATTAATGAAGATGAATAATTCAGACGAAGAATTATTTCAGCATCAGTCGTAAATTTTGTGGACTTAAATAAGCCAGTTGCAAACTGTTATTAGCCTTTAATTGCGTCCATTGCTGATTCGCACCACCTGTGCAACCATAACGAATTAAACGCGCGCGGTTTTCTTTTAGGTAGCCATGCTCTAAATCAAAGCACTGATTCCCCTGACGAATCGTTCCCGAAGCTGTGTGCATTTCCCAGACCTGACTGTCTTTAGATGTACTGCAGCTTGCAAGTGAGACCACATTGCCGTTGTTGGTTAAGCACTGATCCATTTCTGCTTTGCTGTGAATACGCCCCAAACCATCATAAATCCACTGCTCAGTTGCATCGCCTGTACAGCCACTTGCTCCACTAATGTAAGCATTTTTCTGACCACTCGCCAAAGTTTCAACTTTCAAACAGTTATTTCTGTTTTTCATTAGTGTTGCTTCAGCCACAATATTTTCATTGCCTAAACCCAATCGCTCCACAAAATTGTGCAATGCTGTTTCCGCTTCAGGCTTAGTCTTTTCTAAATCGGCACGATAAACATTCATCCAGCGGTTTAAACGATAAATCGTATTTTGCTGTTGTTCATAACGCTGTAATTGTTGCTGTGCAGTTGCACTTAGCTCTTGACGATAATCTGCATAAGAATCATACAATAGTTGTGCAGCAGGTTTTAAAGCCACCACAGCTTGACTGGCTTGCGCTTCCAACTGCTTCTGAAAATCAGGCATTTCAACTTTTCTTAAAGCTTCATAGCCATGTGTACGACCAATTTTTACCGCAGGTTGAATACTATCGCTATATTGCGGAATATTCAGTGTCGATAATAACTTCTCGGCATGATTGGCTTTTTTACAGTATAAATTCACCTGTTTTGGCTGCTCAGCAAGTGCTAAATTGACATGCAGTTTATTGGCATTGCTGGTCATACGGTTAGGTGCCAATGCCACGTTCTGATTACGATTGGCATATTGAACATCTAACCAACATGCGGCATTTTCAGCTGCACGATTTGCCACAGGTAAATTATAAACATTACCCCAGTTACTGCGTGCAGCAGGATACAACACACCTTGCTGAGTTTCAGGATCATATCCGCCAATAATAGTAATTACAGGCACACCAAATAAGCGCGGTTTTAAATAATATCCATCGGCACTGTTGTACCAAACCTGATTGGAGCTTGGTACTTTTGGATAAACCACTTCCATTTGGCGTGTGTCTTTATTCCAAATTTTATAACCACTTGGTGAGCTTTCATCCCAAACATGTCGCGCCCCAAAGTGGGGTTGAATCCGAATATGGGTACTGTAACCCGTGTAATGGGTATAACGCGAAATGCTACTGTTGGTTGCACCACCTGACATCGCATCCCAACCATAAGCATATTGTTTCAGGAAGTTAGGCACACCATTTTTGCCATCACCCAAGTTTCGAGTATGCCACGCCAAGTTGCCACGCATTTTATTACGATACGCAATATAGCCCCAACCGCTGTCTGCATGGTGTGCAGCCCAGAACATATTTTCACCTTGTGAACCCGGATAATGCCCAAGACCATAATGATGTCCAATTTCATGGCTAAACTCGTTGCCCACAGAATCATACAGGGTCAACATACCATTACCGCCACTTAAACCATGCGTTTGATCACCATTTGTATATTTACCTCGTGCATGATGGGCAATTACAGTTTGTGTAAGTTGTGGCTGTTGATGACTCAACATCGAGGCACTGGTCACCCCCCAGTTGGCCAAGTTAATTCCTACACTAAAGGTCGATTTTGCAGTATTTTCCCGCATGTCCCCCGAATAGACACCACCTTCACCCGTACTTTGGGTATCATAAATCGTACCGTTAGCGACCATCACCCGATCTAGCTGAATGTCGTCGTATTTAGCCACAGTCATTTGCGCCGCAGGAATGGTTTGGAAATAATCGGTACCCGCTTTTTCAGGCTCTAATAACATATAATGCCCGCCAGACTTCGGCGGCGCAGTCAATAAACCAATACGAATATTGTTGAGTACCAATTCACCCGGTGCTGCAAAATCAATTTTTTCTGCGTCAAGTGCACCACTACGGTTTTTAGAATCAACCAAACGCAGCTTTAAACCGGGACGTACTTCATCCCAATTTAATTTAGCCGACCACGCACGCTTACTATACAGTACCTCGGCACGACCATCTTGATTGCTCTGGTCTGAAGCAGGAATCTGGGTTGGATCAAGTAAAGCAACACGACGTAACAAGCGCTCATTTTGATACACTTCAAGCTGTAAAGTGTCGATATTGTCCATGCCTTGATTTGGCGTAACCAATAATAATGCTTCTTTTTCTGCGGTTAGACGTGGCATTTTTTTCACCTCGTTACCATTCGGGTCAACCACATGCCCTTGAGCAAATTGAATCATTGCCTGAAAATCACCATCTAAATCATTACGCACTTCACGTGATTCAGAATTAGCGTTGTAATCATAAAACCCAAGTGCCGATTGATTGATGACATCTTGTTTAGGTTCAGGGTAAGGATTAGCCACATTACCCACAGGTGGTTGCTGAGGATTTTCCGGTGGTATTGGATTTTCTTGATTTGAATTCCCAGCGGTATCTCCCTCGCCACCACCACCACCACATGCGGCAAGCATGGATGATAATATACATACACTTAATAGACTAAGCGAAAACCGAGTCACACTTTTCATTATTTATTCCACCCCAATGTCAATTTATGACAAAAAAATATAAAAATAAACACATATTTTTCAATGGTTTGTATTTTCATATTAAATAGATGAATAAAATTATGCAATTCTCAAGTTTCATATCACTTTATATTTTCAACACAGTTTTATTAATTTTTCTTTATAAAAATCAGCGAATCCTTAAAACAGCACACAGATTGTTAGACAATATTTGATCGAGTTTGCACTCACAACTGCATAAATTGAAGGAAAAAAAGAGAATAAAATTTGAATTATTTTTTTTAATTTCTGACAGACGGTATTCTATCGTACTGAATGGATAGCACTAGAATATGCGTTCAATGTTCTGCTTAAACTTTCTGACGAAATTGCGAGATATCTAAAGTGTGAATCTGACCGCGCCAAATCCATTTTAGCTTGGATTCTAAAAACTCATCACCTTCAAACCAAACGAATAAACCTTCCATCATGTCTGGCCAATCGGCTTGCGTGACTTCATTACGTCCAGAAATCACCGCGATAATTGCAGCTAAAATCGTATCATGACTCACAGCCAAACTCAGTCCGTATTGGTTGGTTGGATGGGTGTTATAAATCAGCTCAAGGACATCCACGACACCATGAATCGGATGTTTCATGCCGGGCAAGGCATTATTCACAAAACTATTAATAAAGCCTAAAGCACCCTGTTTCTGAAAATATGGGCCTGCCTGTTTGATATCAAGTACAAAGCTTCCTGGTTCCACCAATAAACCTTGTTCTATAATTTCAATGTGATGGGTATTGGGTTCGAGGGTAATGCCATCTGCCCCACGAATCATTAAAGCAGCCGTATCGACACAACGCTGAATAGGACTTGAAATACAGTGTTGAATCACCCGATCTGTATTTCCAACCAAGTAGCCTCCCCATGCTTCGGCTAAATCGCGACCTTGTTCGGTCAATTGTAAATTATAGCCAGCCAAACCCTGACCAACGACAATTTCACGAATAGAATGACGGGTAAACAAAGTCACAGGCGTCTGAGCATCAGGCAATAAATCAATTGCTTTAAGCATACTTGCAGGGAGTAGTTCTAATGCCATGATCTAGCCAAAATTTTAAATTGGTTGCTTGACACTATACCATGTTCAGCACTTTGCTCAATCTGACTTCGCCATAAGTCCAAGTGCTTGTAAGGCAATCTGTTTCATCTGCGTATTTTTATAGGCGATAAAACCACCATTTAACAATGTATCGCGCTGATTATATAAAAATGCCCGCCCCTGAAAATCGACCAACCCACCACCAATTCGTTCCAATAAACATTGTCCTGCACTGGTGTCCCACTCAGAGGTTGGATGAAAACGTGGGTAAATATCGACACGATCTTCCAAAATCATGCAGAATTTATAAGCACTACCTGCTTTTAGTTCTTCAAAATCGATCAACTGCGCCAAGCTTTTTAAATAGTCTGCATAGTGTGATTTTTTTTGACTACTATGGCTTAAACCAATTTTTAGAACTGAAGATGTTACCGTGGGTTCAGACTGATAGAGATACCATTGCTGAGTTAAAGTATGATATTTCAATGGCATACCCTGTTCAGGACAAAAATAAATAGTGTGCTCGCCCGGTACTGCAAGCACAGCAAAAATTGTTAGCGCACCACAAATCAAACTTAAATTAATGGTAAATTCAGGACGTTGATGTAAAAACTCTTTCGTGCCATCCAAAGGATCCAGCAACCAAAACTCCTGCCATTGCTGACGTTGGTCTTGCTCACCTTCTTCTGACAAGATAGGTAAATTGGAGATTTTTGCCAAAGCCTGCATTAAATAATAATTGACTCGATAATCGGCTTGCGTAACAGGAGAATCATCGGTTTTCTTTTCTACATCAAAAGCAGCACCTGAACAATAATCTTGAAATTCCTGATTTAAGATTTCACACGCCTGCTGCATGATTGGCAGCAACTGTAAAATTAAAGTATGCGTTGGCGCTGTTGTTTTTATAAACATAACTATCCTTTTTAGACTGTATCTAAAGGTCTAATTTTTCATTACTTTCATAAAAACATTGTAATAAAATTTACGGCTGATGCGTAGATAAAATTTAGTGGCTAGATATGCTAAATCAAGACTTTATGTGTCAAAGCAATTCATTTTTACTTGAGTTTTTTATTTATTGAGTGCTTAGTTAATTAATCTTTAAATGGATTGGATAATCTTTTTTTAAACATCGATAAAGTGAGTGCACCACTAACCAATAATAAAATACCCACGATCACCAAATAAGTTTCACCACCAAAAAACCAATAATAATTGCAGCAATACCCAATAAACCCAAAATAGTGGTAATGGCAATTCCTAAAATAGACATCACAATTCCTTTTAAATTTATTTAATCATGAAAAATTGTCAATATTCTCAGGTATCGTTCTGTCATATTCATGCCTCTTTTGATAGTTAAAGCGTAACATTTGAGCGCACTTTGCCACATTTATATACAGAACTTATACTGAAATAGACTAAACACGACCTATTACATTTCACTGAGTTTGCTGAATAGCTTAAGTGCAGATTATGACAACTTGATGCATTTTATTTAAACAAACGAAATAACTGTACTTCCTCTGAAATAAGTTTTTTCATACATGATTTTAAGCCTCTAATTCAGCACCCTCATCCACTTGCGGAATATATTCCTCATCCTGAGCAATACATGGCGTAAAAGAAGGGACTTTCAATACTAATTTTACTGATCATTTATGATCAAATTTCGACTTATAAAAGGATTCTAATTCAGGTTGAACCATTCATAGAATTAAGGTATAAAAAAGCCCGATCTGCATCAATCGGGCTAGATTTAAAGGTACACAAATTTGTACACATAATAAAAATCAACCTAGATTTTAAATCAAAAATTAATCAATCCTTTTCCAAAAAAGTTAACTCCCCTTCATCTGAGGTAATTTTAATTTTGACTTTACGATAACTACGTTTATCTGGGTTTAATGCCGACTCTGAAACATGATGGGCGAATTTTTCATCGCCCATTAAATGCGCAAATAATTTATAGCCGATACGCATTTTCTTAATTTTTTTCTTCTTTTTCTCAAACTCATCGAGTTGTTTATCTAAGTGTTTTAAATCTAAATACTGTTGTTCAGCCATTACTAGCTCCCTAATTTAAAAAATTTACCATTCAATTTCTATGCTTGTACAGACAAACAAATACAGAAATATGTCAAAAAAATTGTTTTTGTGAACGCTACAGTTACTTTTTACAACTGCCCCATCTCACCTAATTTATAGGCAACGCATGTACAGTGCTTATTTATTTAGCCTAGCACAATTTGGCGAATAATCAGACAGCATTTTGAGTTATGCCTCAAGCATGTTTAAATGAGCCAGTTTTATTTGCCTTTTGGCAATTGCTTTATGGTTTAGGATGTCTAAATGCACAAAAATATCATCATGTTTGACATGGACGGAACGCTGTTAGATCTCGCTTATGATGATTTTATTTGGAATGAACAACTGCCTATTCGCTATGCAGAATTACACGCCTGTTCTTTAGAGCGCAGCAAAGAAATTTTATACGATTTTTATCAAGCGCATAGCCACACCTTAGAGTGGTATTCCTCACGTTTTTGGACGGCTAAAGTGGGTGTAGATATGCTTGCGATGCAACTTGAATATAAAGATCAAGTCACGTTGCGTCCACAAGCTATCGAGTTACTGGAATATTTAAAAAATAATGGCTATCACATTTGGCTCACCACCAATGCCGATTGTGCAGGTTTAGACTTTAAATTAGCACATACAGGTTTAGCAAAGTATTTTGAAGTGATTGTTAGTTCTGAAAGTATTGGTTATGCCAAAGAGCGCGTTGAATTTTGGCAAACATTGCAACAACAACATGCATTTAATCCTGAAGATTGCTATTTTATAGATGACACCGAAAAGGTACTTAATGGTGCTAAAGCCTTTGGGATTGGACACTTATATAGTATTGCCCGGCCATCCTCAGCAAAACCTACGCGTCAGACTTGTAATTACCCTATGTTGCACCAATTAACAGATTTAATTCCTGTCTTAGAACAATTTGAGGACACTCAAAAATATGCCTAAAACTTCGTCCCACGAAGCCATCGAAACGATCCGAATTGATAAATGGCTATGGGCTGCACGTTTTTTCAAGACTCGCTCTATTGCAAAAGCTGCCATTGAAGGCGGCAAAGTACACCACAATGGCGAGCGTGTTAAAGTTTCCAAAGAAATTCGTGTAGGAACTGAGCTGACCATTCAACAAGGTTTTGATAAGAAAACCGTATTGGTCAAGGCATTATCTGGCGTACGTGGCCCTGCGCCCATCGCTCAGCAACTTTATGAAGAAACTGAAGTGAGTATTGCACGCAGGGAATTGATTGCGACCCAAAGAAAGTTGCATAATCTAGCACGACCTGATCATCGACCAAGTAAAAAAGACCGTCGTGACATCAGCAAATTTAAACAAGAGAATGATCAGCAATTTGACCAATTTTGGTCATATAATGATGATTAAATAGAGCGTCACAGGCTGTCGTACAGCCCGTGATATAAATAGAACTACAGGACAAATTCTGTCACTATATTGCATGTGGAAAAGATTTAAGTAAATGCATCCACTTGAGTATATTGTTTCGTGACATCGTATTGAGGTTGTAAGATGGATGAGAATAAAAGCAAGGCGTTAAACGCTGCGTTAAGCCAGATTGAAAAACAATTTGGTAAGAACACAGTCATGCGTCTTGGTGACAACACTGTGCAAGCGGTAGAAGCCGTATCTACAGGCTCATTGACCCTAGATATTGCATTGGGTATTGGTGGCTTACCTAAAGGTCGTATCATTGAAATTTACGGCCCTGAATCATCAGGTAAAACGACTATGACCTTGCAAGCCATTGCAGAGTGTCAAAAAGCTGGTGGAACTTGTGCCTTTATTGATGCCGAACACGCGCTTGATCCTCAATATGCACGTAAACTTGGTGTAGATATTGACAATCTTTTAGTATCGCAACCAGACAACGGTGAACAAGCTCTTGAAATTGCCGATATGTTGGTACGCTCTGGCGCAATCGACATGATTGTGGTCGACTCCGTAGCTGCCTTAACCCCTCGTGCCGAAATTGAAGGCGAAATGGGTGACTCACACATGGGCTTACAAGCACGCTTAATGAGCCAAGCCTTGCGTAAAATCACAGGTAATGCCAAACGCTCGAACTGTATGGTGATCTTCATTAACCAAATTCGTATGAAAATTGGTGTAATGTTTGGTAGCCCAGAAACCACAACTGGTGGTAACGCATTGAAGTTCTATGCTTCTGTTCGTTTAGATATTCGCCGTGTAGGTCAAGTGAAAGAAGGTGACGAGATTATTGGTTCTGAAACCAAAGTCAAAGTTGTGAAAAACAAAATGGCACCTCCATTTAAAGAAGCATTGTTCCAAATTCTTTACGGTAAAGGTGTTAACCATTTGGGCGAGCTGGTCGATTTAGCTGTTCAACAAAATATCGTGCAAAAAGCTGGTGCTTGGTATTCTTATCAAGGCGATAAAATTGGTCAAGGTAAAAACAACACCATTCGCCATCTTGAAGAACATCCAGAGCTTGCTAAAGGCATCGAAGCGATTATTCGTGAACAACTACTCACGACAGGTCAAGCTGCACCTGTAGAAGATAAAGACGAAGAAGAATTCGACTTACTTGATGTTTAAAGCATGCGCTAAGATGAACACAACAAACTGAATTAAATAGAACGCTCTACGGAGCGTTTTATTGTATATGGAAGCATTACCATGTCTGAAAATAAATTCCCCAAACTGATTGATTATGCTGCGCTAAAACAACAATTTGGCGAAGATGAGCAATCATGTAGCCGAACTGAGCAGATATATTCCGAAACAACGTCTGCCCTGCATTTTGCCTCAAATTCTGCGCCTAACATTAATAAACAATACCCTGCTTATACAGATGCCATTGATGATCAAGAATACATTAAAGACCCTGACGAACAGCAAAGCAAACGCCCAGGACTGACAGGTTCTCGTCTACGTAGCTATGCCTTCGCTGTCTTAACGCGTAAAGAATATTCTAAAAATGACTTAATTGAAAAATTGGCTTTATATGCAGAAAACCGTGATGAAGTGATTGAATTAGTCAATGAACTGGCACGCGAAAATTATCAGAGTGATCAGCGTCTTGCAGAAATGTTACTGGCTAGCCAAAAGCGGCAAGGTAAAGGGCCAAATCGTATTAAAATGGCTCTTAAAAACAAAAAAGTGGATAGCAGTTTAATTTCAGAAGAACTTAAAGAAACTGATTGGGCAGAACAAGCCTATCAACTGAAAGTGAAAAAATTCGGCACAGAAGTCGCAAACGAGCCAAAACTTAAAGCCAAACAAATTCGTTTTTTACAGTATCGGGGCTTTGATATGGATGCGATTATGAAAGCAATTCGTAGGAAAGAGCAGGATTTTTAAAATAGTGGATATAAGATCAAAATAAGTAGAAGATAAATAGAATTATTATTTCAAAACTGGTGGCAACCCTACCAGCAAGCCTTCGGCACATCATAGTTCCACTACCGCTGCTACCTTCCGGTCCTGACGGGGTTCGTAGAGTACAATTGCGAAGTAACCAGCAGGGCTACCATTGCAAAAACAGAGTATAGAGATTTTTAACAAACTTGCAAGCGTTGTTCTGTATTTCCTTTTATAATGCTATCCAATTGATTATTTTAAAAACAATTGAAGACATTTATAGAATAACGTCATTTAAAATTTAGTCTAACTAACCCATCATAAAATTATTTCGAGATTTAAATCCTAGATTTACCCATATTGCGCTGAGATTGATGATAAGTTTGTAAAAGCTTATTGCAATTCCACGCGCGGACGTTTTAAATGTGGAAAATGACTAGATCAACAGGTTGAGTCCAATACGCTTACAAGGACTCACTTATACAAGATTAAGATGGATATTCAATTATGCTAAAAAAGCATGCACTTTGTGCTCTTGCCCTACTGTGCTCAACGTCTGTATTTGCCAATATTCCAATTGAAAGCCACAACCTCAGCCAAAGCAGTGCTGGCTATGCCAATAGCCCTGCGATTGCAACGAGTAATATGGCAACTGCTAATGTACCCACCAATATCAATTGGCAGTTGATGCAAAAAAATCAGCAACTTGAAAATGACATCCGCCAGTTACGTGGCAAAATTGAAGAACAAGACAATGAAATTGCGCAGCTCAAACATGAATTGCAAAATCGCTATACCGATTTAGATCAACGTCTAGAACTGCTCCAACAAAAAATAGACCCTGAATCTGCTCCTGCCGCTGAGGAGGATAACCAAAAAGATACTGCACCCAGCGCCAGCAACAACCAGTTAAACAACAATGCCACGCAATCTGTGCAAAATACAACGCATGTAAGTCCAACAGCTCAAGGTTTAAATACCAATATTGAGCTGGAAAAAGCAGCCTATACTGTTGCATTGGATGCCTATAAACAAGGTGGTGCCAAAAAAGCGATTGCACCTATGCAAAACTTTATTAAAAACCACCCAAACAGTGTGTATATCAGCAATGCGTATTTTTGGTTAGCTGAATTTAATTTAGCAATTGAGCCAACCAATTACACCGAAGCCAAAAAGAATTTTGAAATTGTAGCAACAAAGTATCCCCAATCTGCAAAAGCATCAAGTGCCTTATATCGCTTATATAGCATAGCGCAAGATGTAGATCACAAACCTACTTTAGCAGCGCAATACAAAAGTAAAATTCTGAGCCAATATCCAAAGTCTGAAGAAGCAAGATTTTTAAAATAAGCCAATAAAAAAAGACATCCGAGGATGTCTTTTAATATTCTGAAGCTTGCCGTATTCGGTAAACTCAAACCTTAACGCACAATACCACGTTCAGATTGTTCTAAAGAATCAATTAAACGCTGCGCTTCTGCCACATTTGGCAAAATATCACTGCGAATTTGCTGAATGGCTTGCTCAGTGGTTAATCCAGATTTGTAAATGAGTTTAAAGGCTTCACGAAGACCTTGAATCACATCCTTCGACCAGCCTTTACGACGCATTCCTTCCACATTCATTGCAAATGCATGTGCAGGATTACCAGAAACCATGACATACGCAGGCACATCTTTAAGAATAAGCGATGCACCACCAATCATGCTATAAGAGTCAATTTTACAGAATTGGTGAATACCAGAGTTTCCACCGACAACCACATAATCCCCAACATGCACATGACCTGCCACACCCACGTTATTGGCAAAAATATTGTGATCACCCACCATACAGTCATGTGCGATATGCGTATTGACCATAAGTAAGTTGTGACTACCAATTTTGGTCAGGCTATTGTCTTGCACCGTACCACGATGCAAACTGCAGTGTTCACGAATTTTGTTGTGATCACCAATTTCTAGCCAAGTTTCCTCACCTGCATATTTTAAGTCCTGACAGACCTCACCTACGCTGGCGAACTGGAAAATTTCATTGTGCTGACCAATACGGGTGTAACCACCAATCACCACATGCGAATGAAGTTTTGTACCCTCACCAATCGTTACATTTGGGCCAATAATACAGTATGGACCAATCGTGACATCTGAAGCGATTACTGCAGATGAGTCAATAATAGCGGTTGGGTGAATGAGTGGGTTATTGCTCATGCTTGCTCTGTTTTCTGATGCGAAACCATAATTTCCGCGGTTGCTGCGACGACGCCATCAACGGTGGCGATACAATTATATTTGTAAATGCCTCGTTTTTGCATAACTAATTCAGATTTTAATACAAGTTGATCGCCTGCAACGACTTGTTTTTTAAATCGAACTTTTTCTGCGCCTGCAAAAAGGAACAAAGAACCTGCGCTCGGTTTCTCATTATTCATGATAAAACCTAAAATACCCGACACTTGTGCCATCGCTTCAACGATTAAAACACCTGGCATGATCGGATAATTCGGGAAGTGTCCTTGCAAGAATTCTTCATTGATAGATACGTTTTTATAACCCACGATACCGTTATCAGTGACTTCTACAATGCGGTCTACCAATAAAAACGGATAGCGATGGGGTAAATATTCACGAATGGTTTGAATGTGCATTGGCAATTCAGGTTTAGTGAAGGTGCTAGAATTCGACTCAGTCATCATAATTATTTACGCAATTTAAAAGTTGATTCAAGGGACTCAATTTGAGATTGCATATCATCAAGTCTTTTCACCAATTGGGTCAATGGCACATCTGCTAATTGTCTGAGGCGCACAACAGTACGTTTCCACTTTTGATTTTCAAACAAGCCTATACCTGACGAATATTTTCCTGATTCAGAAATATTATTTGTGACCATTGACATTCCTGTCAAAGTCACATTATCAGCAATATTTAAGTGCCCTGAAATTGCACTTCCACCACCAATGATACAGTTTTTGCCAATTGTCACACTTCCAGCCACGGCTGTTTTTGCTGCAATAGCCGTATGAGCACCTAATTTGACGTTATGTGCGATTTGCACAAGGTTATCAATAATGACACCATCTTCCAAAATTGTATCATTTAGTGCACCGCGATCTACGCTGCAATTCGAGCCAATACGAACGTCATTACCAATAATCACCGAACCCAGCTGTGCAATACGGTGCCATTTGCCTTGATAAGGTGCAAAGCCAAAGCCTTCACTACCAATTACGGTATTGGCATGTATACGCACGCGATGCCCAAGCTTGGCTTCGCCTGTTAGCGTCACATGTGAATCAATAAAACACTGTTGACCAATTTCGACAAAGTCATCAATTTTACAGTGCGATTGCACAATCGTATTGTCACCCACCACACAATTTTCACCAATTACGACGTAATGACCAATATAGGCACTATCGGCGATGATGGCTGATGGATGGATTTGGGCTGTGCTTTCTATACCACGTTGCGTATGCTTGCGCTCAAATACATGGGTTAAAATTGCAAAAGCTAAATACGGATTATCGACCACAATAAAGTTGTGATGATTGTCTAACTCGGCTTGTAGTGAAGCGGTCACAATTAAAGCTCCCGCCTGAGAGCTACGTGCTTGCGCTAAATATTTATCGCCATTCACGAATGCAAGTTGATGCGCCTGAGCAGACTCAAGGCTTGCCAAACCTTGCAAACGTAAATCGGCTTGTCCAATGCATTGACCTTGAACTAAACCAGCAATTTCTTCTAAGCGATAATATTGGGAACTCATTGATTATTTAAGTGCGTTGACCTTTTGGATCATTTTATCAGTTAAATCATACTTCGGGTCATAAGCAAGTGCTGAGTTTTTATTCAAAACCACATCTAAACCATTTTCTTTACGCAATTGTTCAGCAACTTGCTTTAAACGAGTTTCAAAACCATCGTTAATTTTGTGCAATTCTGACTGAACACGGGTTTGTACCACTTGTTGCAAACCATTAAATTCTTTTAGCTTAGCTTGGAATTGGGTATTCATTTTCTGCTTTTCAGCATCAGATAAATTGTTAGATTGTTGCGCACGCTGCTGCATGGTTTCTAACTCTTTGGCCAATTGCTCAAGTTTAGTGGTTTGCGGTTTAACTGATTGTTGCAAGGCCAAATTTTGCTGTTTGAGATAACTGCTGCTTTCAACAACACGCTCCAAGCTCACCACACCATAACCTGCAGCATGCGCCACAGCAGCCATGCTAGACAAACCAAACAATGCCAAACTAAATATTGTTTTTTTCATGTGCTACATCCTATGTTTAAACGATCCAATTTGAGTCGTACTTAGAAAGTACGACCAATTTCAAATTGGATATTTTTGGTGTCATCGCCTTGTTTATCATTCAATGGATATGCATAGCTAAGTGACAACGGACCAATCATGGTAATCCATGTAAAGCCTACACCCACGCTATAACGCATTTCACCGAAGTCAAAGCCGTAGTTGTCTTTACAGTATTGTTTCGCATCTACACCTGGGTCACTTGCCTCACCAGACATATATAACTTACCAGATGGCACATCACACTGCGTATCAAAGACTTGCGCACCTTCAGCAAAAATCACTGGGCGAACTTGACGCGTCCAATCCCCTTTAAATGGTAAAGGCAAAGCCAACTCTGTACCAAATTGGATCAGTGCGTTACCACCCACTTCCTCATAGTCATTATCTTTAGATCTTGATTCACTATAAGTTACACCTGGGTATTTTGGACCCAAGGTACTGTTGTCATAACCACGTACTGAACCAAAACCACCCGCATAGAAGTTTTTATAGAACGGTAAATCATTACCAAAACCTAACTTACCATACCCACGTAAGACAAAATCATGACCTAATGGGAAATAGGCTTGAGCATCATAAGTGACTTTTTGGAATTCTACATCACTGCCCGGTAAGGCAATTTCAGCATTCACACGATGCGACATACCATTGGTTGGGAAAATCGGACGGTTTAAGGTGTTATATGACCAACCCAAGTTTAAGTTATACGTTAGGAAATCACCGTTAAATTCATTATCATAATCAACAGTCTGACCATTACATTTAGTACCAGTTATTTTTGTTGAATCATCAGGATCCTCATACAAGTTTTCTATAGTACCAATACAAACATCTTCAGCTTTGCCAGTTGCCTTACCGCCATGCGCCAATAAGTAATCACGCACATAAGTCGAGACATAAGGCCCTGTAGTCACTTCAGTTTGGTCAATATTTAAACCCGCACTGATGCTTTGGTTTTCATCAATTGGGTAACCAAAGTTAATTCCGCCACCAAAACTGTCTGTCACATAGTTGTTTACGTTATAGTTATCATCTAGCTTGGTTTTACGGTAGTACATGTTGTAACCACGACGCACACCATCAATCGTGAAGTATGGGTCGGTCACACTCAGATTATAATAGTCTTGTGTTTCAGAACGCGACAAATCAATCGAAACCGAATTACCCGTACCTAAGAAGTTAGTTTGGCTTAAACCAGCTTGGAACGTCACACCACCGCTTTGCGAGAAACCTACCGCTAAAGTACTTGTACCTGAGTGCTGTTCTTCTACATTTACATTTAAGTCAATTTGGTCTGGCACATTTGGAATACGCACAGGCTTGACATCAACGGTTTTAAAGAAACCTGTACGCTCTAAACGGACTTTAGACAAATCAATTTTTTCATTGCTTGCCAATGCGCCTTCCATTTGACGCATTTCACGACGCAGTACTTCATCGGCGGTTTTACTGTTACCAGCGAAGTTAATACGACGCACTGTAACTTGCTGACCTGGGTTGATGTAGTAGTTTAAATCTACCAGTTTAGTTTCTTTATCAATTTGCGGAACAATATTCACTTCGGCATAGTAATAGCCTGCATTACCATATTTACGCAGCAACAATTGTTTCACCGCATTCACTTTTTCTTGTGAATAGGTTTCACCATCTTTATAAATTTTCAGTGCCGTAAGTTCTTCTGGTTTGTATAAAGCATCGCCCAAGAACTTGCTTTCGCCAAACTTGAATTGCTCACCTTCATCCACCGAAACTTCAACAAAAATATGCTTTTTGTCTTCGCTCAAATTCAAGCTAGAGTTAGTGATATTGAAGTTGATATAACCTTTATTAAGATATAACGCACGTAATGCTTCCAAGCTTGCTGCCATTTTTTCGCGTGCATAGCGGTCATTACGGGTAACAATCGAACTCCAGCTACTTTCTTTAACTGCAAACGCCTGCTTAATGTCGCTTTCTTTAAATACCGTATTACCAATGATGTTGATATCTACCACTTTGGCAGCTTTGCCTTCAACAAACTCTACAGTTAAATCTACACGGTTATTTGGACGTGCTGTGGTAATGACACGTACATCCGCATCATAACGACCTTGCTGCATATACTGCTGCTCAAGCTCAGATTCTAAAGTTTGTAGTGCTGACTTTTTCAGTACTTCACCTTCAGCCACACCCATTTTCTTTAAGCCATCTTCCAATGCTTCTTTTGGAATCAGTTTATTGCCTTTAAATTCAACCTTAGAAATGATTGGGCGCTCAACCACTTTAAACACTAAAGTGTCGGCTTCACGACTGGCCTGAATGTCATCAAACAAACCTGTGGCATAGAGTGAACGAATCGCATTGGCCAACACTGCTTCATTGACACGATCACCACTATTCACTGGAATCATTCCATAGACATTGGCTGGCGTTAAACGAACAAGACCATCTATTTTTATATCTCGCGCAATAAATTCATCTGCTGCATATACTTGTTGTGTTGCCGCCATTGCACTAACCAGTGCCAAGGGCATAAATAAATGTGTGTGCTGCATGCCAGTCTTTTCCAGTGTTAAATTTATTTCGTATCTACGTTGTTATAAACGCATAATGTCATTAAATAATGCAAGGAGCATCATACTTCCAAGCAGTACCATACCAATTTTTAAACCAACTAATTGTATTTGTTCAGAAACAGGTTTTCCACGAATCAGCTCGATAAAATAATAAACTAAATGCCCGCCATCCAACATTGGAATTGGCAATAAATTTAGAATTCCTAAGCTTACGCTCATGAGTGCCATAAAGGAAATAAAAGTTTGCCACCCCATTTCCGCACTTTGTCCTGCGACTTTAGCAATGGTAATTGGGCCAGATAAATTATCTAAACCAATTAAACCACGTACCATTTTGACAATAGAGTTCAGAATCATGCTAGACAGCTGACCTGTTTTATCTACTGCCATCAATAAAGCTTCACTCGGGCTATATTGAATCGTTTGCTTATAATCTTCTGGAATGACAATTTTTCCAGGATCACTTTGCACACCCAATACACCCGAAACATTGCCCATATTGTCACGTTTACCTTGCGGCATTACTTCCAGTTGTTGCACTTGATTGTTACGCAGCACATCTACTTTCAGTAATTTTTCTGGCGATGCTTGAACAACTTGCACCACATCGTACCAGTCATTCATTTTTACGCCATCAATCGCAATAATTTGATCGCCGACTTGCATACCTTGACGAATGGCCGCACCATCTTCAC
Organism: Acinetobacter sp. YH12021; assembly: GCF_013420145.1. Taxonomy (NCBI): domain Bacteria; kingdom Pseudomonadati; phylum Pseudomonadota; class Gammaproteobacteria; order Moraxellales; family Moraxellaceae; genus Acinetobacter; species Acinetobacter sp. YH12021. The sequence goes on along the minus strand of NZ_VOYT01000004.1, from coordinate 130,677 downwards.
TTAACTTACTGACAATTGCAGGAGTTTGTGGGCGATACGGTGTAAAACCCAAGATATCTAAAGGTGATTGGGATTGATCATTTAAGAAATTTTGAATGGGTAAGCTAAATGTTTTGATTTCACCTGCGCGTTCCGCCTGTACCTGGATCTTGCCTGTTTCACCTACACGATCTACCAAGGCAAAGTTCAGCTTTTCCCATGTCGTCACAGGCGTACCATCAATGGCGGTAATCTTATCACCTACTTGCATTTGCGCTGCCGCCGCAGGTGTATCTGCCAGTACCTTACCCACACGGGTATTCAACTGTTCTTGAGCGGGTAAAAATAATAGCCAGAACAATAATATGGCAAAAATCAGGTTGATTAACGGACCTGCTGCCACAATCGCAATACGTTTCCACGGATGCTGACGATTAAAGGCATAAGGTAGGTCTGCTTCTGCAACGTTTTCTTCGCGTTCATCAAGCATTTTGACATAGCCACCCAAAGGCAGTGCCGAAAGCTGATATTGAATCCCCGATTTTTTAGACGTCCATTTTAAAATGGTTGGCCCAAAGCCTATGGAATACACCAAAACTTTGACACCTAATTTACGTGCAACAAAGTAGTGCCCAAACTCATGAATTGCAATTAAAGGTCCTAGCAAAAGAATCGCTGCAACCACAATAAATAAGGCACTCATGCTTTAGCTTCCTTTATTCAACACAAAATACTGTGCAATAGCACGAGCATTTTGGTCTGCCTGCAAAATCAGTTCAATGCTTTCTGCGGCTGAATTTTGTATTTGGTTCAAGGTATGCTCAACCACTGTCGCAATTTCAGTAAAACGAATTTTTTGCTGCAAGAATGCTGCAACTGCAATTTCATTTGCTGCATTTAAAATAGCAGGCGCCAGACCACCTTCTTGCATGGCTTGACGTGCCAGACTTAACGCAGGAAAACGTGTGGTATCGGGTGCTTGAAAATCAAGCTGATGATTGACAAACAAATCTAAAGGCGGAACATGCGTTTGGATACGCTGCGGCCACGCCAAAGCATGCGCAATTGGCGTACACATATCAGGATTACCCATTTGCGCCAAAGTTGAACCATCCACATATTGAACCATGGAATGAATAATACTCTGTGGATGCACCACCACTGTAACAAAGTGTTCTGAAATTGCAAAAAGATGACACGCTTCGATTAATTCCAAACCTTTGTTCATCAAGGTTGCAGAATCTACCGAAATTTTTTGTCCCATAGACCAATTTGGATGTTTGCACGCTTGAGCAGGGGTAACGTGTTGCAGTTCTTCTAGGCTATGATTTAAAAATGGACCGCCCGAAGCAGTCAGTAAAATTTGTGATACGCCTAACTTAGGTTGTCCATTTCTTTCGGTTTGTAAATAATGTTCAGGCAAACATTGAAAAATCGCGTTATGTTCAGAATCTACAGGCAATAACAAAGCACCATGTTCACGTGCCGCCTGCATCATGATGTCGCCCGACATCACCAAGGCTTCTTTATTGGCCAATAACACGCGCTTACCCGCTTTAACCGCAGCCAGTGTAGGCAATAAACCTGCCGCACCGACAATGGCTGCCATCACCACATCCACTTCAGGATGTTCGGCAACTGCGATTAAACCCGCCTCATCGCTTAAAATTTCAATCCCTGAAATGTGTTGCTGTGCAAGTAACTGCTGCAATTCATCAACTTTTGACGCAGGTACAACCACAATTTTAGGATGGTACTGTTTGCATATTTGAACCAGTTCTTGAATTCGGCTGTGCGCCGTCACGGCAAAAACTGAATACTGCTCTGGATGTTGTTGCAGTACTTTTAGGGTGCTTTGTCCAATTGAACCTGTCACACCCAAGATACAAACAGCTTGTGACATTTATAAATCTACGCCAATAAGTTTTAAAACATACATACCCGCAGCAAAAATTGGAGCTGCTGCAAGCAAAGAATCAATCCGATCTAGCACACCACCATGACCTGGCAAAACGCGCCCAGAGTCTTTAATACCTGCACGGCGTTTGATCATGGATTCAAACAAATCGCCCAATACCGAGCTAAATACCGTAATCACCGAAAGAATCAGGAATAAAATATGTTGTGCCAAAGTCAGGTCTAAATACACCACTTCAACAACAATCACAATTAGCATGGCAGTAAAAACACCGCCATATAAGCCTTCTACTGATTTGTTTGGACTGACATTCGGTGCAAGTTTTTTCTTGCCCAGTTTACGCCCAACAAAATAAGCACCTGAGTCTGCACCCCAAACCAACAAGAACAAGTACATTAACCACCACGGCGAACTATTCCATACGGAAAAAATTGCAGTGACCGCAGCAGAAATTAGAATAAAACCAATAAAACTTAAGCTTGGGTTATACCATGCATCGTATTCTGGATAAGACTTGACCCAATAAATACTGAGTAACCATGTCAAAATAGAAGCTGCCCAAAGTAACAAGGCAATATCACTAAAATAAAGTGCCATTGCTGCCAAAGCGGCAGTCAATACACCAAAGCCCCAAGCCACAGGTTTGAGGACATATTTAGTTTTTCTTGGCATGAGTTTGAACCACTCATAGCCCGCAACCCCTGCTGCAACAATCATCAGCATAAACATTGGATAGTGCGACTGAGTTGCAAACATACAACTCAACACCACAGCAACCAATACCAATGCGGTAATAATCCGCTCTAACATGTATTAATTCTCAATTTTCTCTTGTTGAATTTGCTCAGAAGTTTTACCAAAACGACGTTCGCGACCACCAAATACTGCCAGTGCATCGTCAAATTCTTCTATGCTAAATTCAGGCCACAAGGTTTGGGTAAAATACAATTCAGCATACGCAGCTTGCCAAAGTAAAAAGTTGGACAATCTAAAATCGCCACCTGTACGAATCAACAGATCGACAGGTGGTAGGTCTGCCAGACTGACATATTGACCAAAAAGTTGTGTATCTATTTGTTCAATATCAATTTTATGCGCCACAACATCTGCTGCAATTTGTTTTGCAGCTTGTGCCATATCCCACATACCACCATAACTAATGGCTATTGTGAGTGTCATGCTGTTGAAATTAGCAGTCCTTTGTTCGGCATGCAACATTAACTCACGCAAATGCGGCGACAAACGTGAACGGTCACCAATAAAACGTAAGGCAATATTGAATTTTTCCATGCGTGGTAATTGCTCATGAATTGTGGTTTCCAGCAATTGCATGAGTAAATCCACTTCAAACTGCGGACGATTCCAGTTTTCACTCGAAAAAGCAAAAACGGTTAAAGCTTGAATGTGTTTTTTTCTACAATGTTCAACAATCGGGTCAAGTACATCTTTACCAGAGCGATGTCCTTCCCCTTTTTGCATTTGATTTTTTTTTGCAAAACGATTGTTGCCATCCATAATGATGGCAACATGTTTTGGCAAAGACGCGCTGTCTTCCGATGTGGTCATTGATTAGACCTTCATCAACTCAGCTTCTTTTGCAGCAAGACGCTTGTCTACTTCTGCAACGTATTTGTCTGTGATTTTTTGGATGTCATCTGCTGCACGGCGCTCATCATCTTCAGAAATTTCTTTTTCTTTCAATAATGCTTTGATGTCGCCCAATACATCACGGCGGATGTTACGAATAGCAACTTTGGCATTTTCTGCTTCAGAACGCGCAACTTTTTGCATGTCACGACGAGTTTCTTCAGTCAATGCTGCAAGCGGTACACGAATTGCATCGGCTGTGATTGGGTTTAGACCCAAATCTGACTCACGAATTGCTTTATCAATTGCAGACACCATTGAACGCTCAAATGGCTGAACCAATAAGGTACGTGAATCTTCTACACCAATGTTGGCTACTTGGTTAAGTGGCACATCGGAACCGTAGTAAGAAACCATCACACCATTTAAAATTGATGGATGTGCACGACCTGTACGTACTTTGGCAAAACCATGTTCTAAAGACTCTAAAGTCTTGCTCATACGTTCTTCGCTGTCTTTTTTAAGATCGTTAATCATAAGATCTTCCTTACTGTATTCTAAAATTTGAGTCAAAATATAGGGTTAAATTAAACCGTAGTATAAAGAGCTTTGTGGCTCACGTACATTAGTTCGTAACGTGAGTTCCTTCTTTTTCGCCCATCACTACAGAAAGCAATGCACCTGCTTTATTCATATCAAAAACTTGCAACGGCACATTGTGATCGCGGCATAAGCAGATTGCAGTTAAATCCATAACACCTAATTTTTCATCCAACACCTGGTCAAAGCTAAGTGTGTCATATTTCACCGCATCTTCGTATTTGCTTGGATCTTTGTTATATACGCCATCTACTTTGGTCGCTTTTAAGATCAAGTTAGCTTCGATTTCGATACCACGTAAACATGCTGCTGTATCTGTGGTAAAGAATGGATTGCCTGTACCCGCAACGAACACACACACTTCACCTTGAGTCAGGTGACGAATCGCATCACGGCTTGAGTAAGACTCAACCACTGTACCAATAGGCAATGCAGACATTAAACGGGTTTTGATGTTACGGCGTACCAAGGCATCACGCATGGCTAAACCGTTCATCACCGTTGCCAACATACCCATTTGGTCGCCTGTTACACGGCCAACTAAGCCATCTTTTTGTAATTGGCTGCCACGGTATAAGTTACCACCACCGACAACAATACCCACTTGCACACCTAAACCGACCAAGTGTGCAATTGCCAAAGACATTTGATCGAGCACTTGCGCATCAATCCCCATGTCTTTATTACCCGCAAGTGCCTCACCCGATAGTTTCAACAAGATACGTGCATAACGTGGCTTTTTTGAATCTAACATTGTCATTACTCCAATTCTAAATTCTAAACTTTAATTTTTTACAATTTTTATGGCTTACAGCTTGCAAGCCAAATCTGCAAATTATTATGCAGATTTGACCTGAATCAGCTTGGCAAATAAGTCGTATTCATCGGCATCGGTAATTTCAACTTCAAGTAAATCACCTGCTTTAATCACGCTCTTGTCAATATCTTCTACAAAGACGTTGCCATCAATTTCTGGTGCATCTGCATAAGAACGTGCCACTGCGACTGGAAACTCTTCTTCCAAATCATCTACCAACACGGTCATGGTTTGACCAATACGTTTTTGCAGTTTAGCTGCTGAAATTTCTTGCTGAACCTGCATAAAACGCTCATAGCGTTCTTGCTTGATTTCTTCTGGCACATGATCTGGCAAGTCGTTTGCTGCCGCACCTTCAACAGGTGAATAAGTAAAGCAACCAACACGGTCTAATTGCGCTTCTTTTAGCCAGTCGAGCAAAATTTGGAAATCTTCTTCTGTTTCGCCTGGAAAACCCACCACAAAGGTTGAACGAATCACCAACTCAGGGCATTTTTCACGCCAAAGTTTTAAACGCTCCAACGTGTTTTCGCTGTGCGCAGGTCGCTTCATCAACTTTAATACTTTCGGGCTGGCATGTTGGAATGGAATATCCAAATAAGGTAAAATTTTGCCTTGTGCCATTAAATCAATTACAGCATCCACATGCGGATATGGATAGACATAGTGCAAACGCACCCAAATACCCAATTGCCCTAAGGCTTCACACATATCATAGAATTGGGTTTTAACAGGCTGACCGTTCCAAAAGTCCAATTTGTATTTGGTATCTACGCCGTAGGCAGAAGTATCTTGAGAAATTACCAATACTTCTTTTACGCCTGCACGTTTCAGTGCCGCAGCTTCTTCTAATACCGAACCCACAGGACGCGAAACTAAATCGCCACGCATGCTTGGAATGATGCAGAAAGTACAGCGATGGTTACAGCCTTCTGAAATTTTAAGATAGGCATAATGTTTAGGCGTCAAACGAATGCCTTGTTCAGGTACCAAATCAATAAATGGATTATGTTTTGGTGGCTCAGGAACATATTGATGCACCGCTTCCATCACGTCCTGATAAGCAGCTGCGCCAGTCACTTTTAATACGTTGGGATGCATTTGACGAATTTTATCTTCATCTTTACCCAAGCAACCTGTCACAATGACACGACCATTGGCATTCATGGCTTCGCCAATCGCGTCTAAGGACTCTTGTACTGCAGATTCAATAAAACCACATGTATTGACAACAACTAAGTCAGCACCTTCATAATCAGATGCGACATCATAACCTTCAGTTTTTAACTGAGTTAAAATTCGTTCGGAATCTACCAATGCCTTAGGACAACCTAAAGAAACAAAACCGACTTTGGGGGATTTCATAGAATCTGCACTCCACTAGAATGCGCGTATTGTATGACTTTTCTTTGCATAAAAATAGAGAAATAGCCGACTCTTTGCATAATGCACCAAAATACAACCATTCAGGCTGAATGATTTAAATATTGCACCATTTTAATGCATTTTTTATTTACAGTGTTTCTGCTATCCGTTATATCTTGAAAATTCAGTCCAGTTCCTGCGCATTTTTCCGATTCTTCAGTGATAAATGCACTAAAAACGAAAAGTTGGCGTGCATTTTGCTTAATTCGCCTCAATTCGATCCAAATTTGGAACATGGCTGACACATGACAATGCCCTTGCACAATATTTCATACAGGAAGCATTCACGAATGGATCAGACCCAGAGCATTGACTATCGTCTTTTGGTGGATAACCTCAGCACCGCAATTTTACTGGTTGATCGTGACCTGAATATTTTTTATTTAAACTCGTCTTGTGAAGCATTGTTTGATATCAGTTTAATTCGCGCTTCGGGGCAACCCGTTTTAAATTTGCTGCACATGCCTGATGATGAGTTCAATACGCAAGAGGCTTTCCTGAATACCATCAAAACTGGTCAACCCTACACCCGCCGTGAAGCGACCATTAATGTCAATTTTAAAGATATTCATGTCGATTACACTGCATCACAGTTAAATGCAGGCAAGCCTTATCATCCTCTTTTGCTGATTGAATTGAATCCGATTGATCGGATGCTCAAAATTTCCAAAGAAGAAAACTTTATTCAACAGCATCAAGTCGCACGTCAGCTGATTCGTGGTGTGGCACATGAAATTAAAAACCCGCTTGCAGGAATTCGTGGTGCGACACAACTGTTAGCACGAAGTTTAAATGACCCGAAATATGATGAATTTACCGACATTATTATTAGCGAGGTAGATCGTTTAAGAAACTTGGCCGATACCATGCTCGGCTCACGCCAACTACCAAGCTATGAACTGGTCAATATTCACGAACCTTTAGAACGGGTGCGCAGCCTGATCGTCAATCAAACTAAAAACAAAATAAATATTATCCGTGATTATGACCTTTCTTTACCTGAAGTCATGGCAGACCGCGATCAATTGATTCAAGTCATGCTGAATATTTGCGCCAATGCAGTACAAGCCATGACCGAACATCCCGATTTCTTTACCGAGCATCGACCTGAATTGATTTTAAGAACTCGTATTCAACGCTTGGTTACCATTAATGGTGTGCTGAATCGTTCTACCGTACGTGTTGATATTGAAGATAACGGCCCAGGCGTACCTGAAGACATTTTAGAATCCGTGTTTTATCCATTGGTGACTGGACGCGCAAACGGTACAGGACTTGGTTTGAGCATCGCACAAAATATTATGCATCAACATAACGGAATGATTGAATGCCAATCCATTCCAGGAAAAACAATATTTAGCTTATATTTACCTTGGGAGGCGAGTCATGTCGCGAAATAAAATTTGGGTGATTGATGATGACCGTGCAATGCGCTGGGTACTGGAAAAAACTTTTAGAGAAGAAGGTTTTGAAGTCACCAGTTTTGAAGAAGCACAGTCTGCACTAGATGAGTTAAACCAAGATGCACCCGATGTAATTTTGACCGACATTCGCATGCCTGGAATTGATGGTTTAACTTTTCTTGGCAAAGTCAAAGTCAGTTATCCCGACTTGCCTGTGATTATTATGACTGCGCACTCCGATTTAGAATCGGCAGTATCTAGCTATCAAACAGGTGCATTTGAATACCTACCCAAGCCTTTTGATATTGATGAAGCACTTGCTTTAGTCAATCGTGCAATTTTGCATATCACCAAACTACAACAGCAAGAATCTGCAAAATCGACAGTGCAGCCAATTCAATCGACAGAAATTATTGGTGAATCGCCTGCCATGCAGGAAGTGTTTCGTGCGATTGGTCGTTTATCGCAATCACACATTACTGTGCTCATTAATGGTGAATCAGGTACAGGCAAAGAGTTGGTGGCGCATGCACTGCATCGCCACTCACCGCGTAGCAGCAAACCATTTATTGCGCTGAATATGGCAGCCATTCCGAAAGATTTGATTGAAACCGAACTTTTTGGACATGAAAAAGGTGCATTTACAGGTGCCAATACACAACGTCAGGGACGCTTTGAACAAGCCAACGGCGGCACCTTGTTTTTAGATGAAATTGGTGATATGCCTTTTGAAACCCAAACCCGCTTATTGCGCGTCTTGGCAGATGGTGAATTTTATCGGGTTGGTGGACATATTCCTGTCAAAGTGGATGTACGGATTGTCGCAGCAACACATCAGGATTTGGAAAAACTGGTACAAGATGGACGCTTCCGTGAAGACTTATATCATCGCCTGAACGTCATTCGGATTCATATTCCTAAACTGGCGCATCGCAGTGAAGATATTCCAATGTTGGCACAGCACTTTTTGGCACGTGCAGGCAAAGAATTAGGCGTGAGTCCAAAAATATTGCGTCCTGAAACAGTCGAATATATGCAGCAATTGCCGTGGCAAGGTAACGTGCGCCAATTGGAAAACACTTGTCGCTGGCTTACCGTGATGATTACAGGACGTGAGGTCTATCCTGAAGATTTACCAACCGAACTCAAGCAAATTCCAATTGAAAAATTAGCCGAACATTCTGCGCTTCATGTGGCAGATCGGGTATCTATGCAGCATTGGGATGAATTACTTGGGCAATGGGCAGTACAAAAGTTAAAAAATGGCGAGATGAAACTTCTGGATATCGCCATTCCAATGTTTGAACGCACCTTAATTAATGCTGCACTGCAACAAACCCGTGGACGTAAACGTCATGCCGCTGAATTATTGGGTTGGGGACGTAATACTTTGACGCGAAGACTCAAAGAATTAGGAATGGACAGTGCCGATGACGAAATAGAAGAAGATATGGAGAGCTAAACGCAGAAAAAATATCTAATCCATCAAAATATAGGGAAATTCAGCTTTTGAATTTCCCTATTTTTATATCTTAGACTCTCTAAGTTAAGTGCAATTAAGCCGCGGTAAATCCAACATAGCGAGATAAACCTTGCACGCCTAAATCCGTTTTATAAATCAAATATTGCGGATAACGACTTGAAGTCAGTTCTTGCCACATATCCAACTGATCATCATGTGCATGAATTTCATCGACACTGCGTGGCATGCTTTGTTCAAATACATCTGAGGCATATTCAAAACCCAAATCCATTGCGACAAACAAAGTATGCTCGCAAGGCTGAATATATTGTTCTTCTGCCCAATCAATAACAGCATGTTGGCAATGTGGGCAAAGCAAATTTTCAGTCGCAGGCGTAATCAGTTCAATGAGTTGATATGGCATAGAGCAGCATCACCAATAGTAAAATAGATAAACATAAAATCTGTTTGCATCATAACAAGCAATTTCTATATTTTGCGCTAAGCACGGCTTATAATTATAGAAATTTTTTTAATTATACTTATGGCAACTCTAGAAAATGCAATTACACTTGCAGTACAACAACATACAGGGCAGCTAGATAAAGGCAGTCAGCCTTATATTTTGCATCCCTTACGTGTAATGTTGCAATTACAACAGCCCGATCAGCAAATTGTCGCTGTACTGCACGACATTCTTGAAGATACCCACACCACAGCACAAGACCTGCAAAATTTAGGATTTCAAACGCATATTATTCAAGCAATTCAGGCGCTCACCAAACTGCCGCATGAAACTCGTGTTCAAGCGGCTATGCGTACTGCACAAAACCCGCTTGCCTGTGCTGTAAAAATTGCAGATGTGCAAGACAACATGAATTTAACGCGGATTCCCAATCCTACAGCACGTGATTTAGCCCGTTTAGAAGAATACCGACAAGTTTTAGAGATTCTGCAAAAAGCACAGCAATAAAGCACAATTAAAGATTGACAACATGCAACGATGCCACTTTAATTTAAGTATTGTTGCATAAATGGAATTTAGTCATGCTTACAGATTTGGATGATTTTTATTGTTTTGCCCAAGTGGTCGAACATGGTGGATTTAGTGCAGCAGAACGCGCCACCGATATTCCAAAATCCAAACTTAGCCGACGCGTACACAACCTAGAAGAACGCTTAGGTGTGCGTTTAATTCAGCGCAGCTCACGTCATTTTGCGGTCACAGAAATTGGTATGAATGTGTATCGGCATGCGCAAGTAATGATGAATGCTGCCCAAGCCGCGCACGACTTGGTCGATCACCTAAGTATTCAACCGCGTGGTGTAATTAAAGTCAGCTTACCTGTTTCAATTGCACAAAATGAAATTGCCAAAATCTTGCCTGAGTTTTTGAAAGCCTACCCTGAAATTAAAGTACAGCTAATTGTCAGCAACCGTCGTGTCGATATCGTCAACGAAGGGATCGACATTGCCCTGCGTGTCCGCTCAAATTTAGATGATGATCCAAGTTTGGTGATTCGCAAATTCAGCAACATCGAACAACATCTATTTGCCAGTCAGGCTTATTTGAATGAATTTGGCGATTTGAAAAAACCTGAAGATTTAAGTCATCATAAAATTTTAAGCATGTCGGATGAGCATTTAGATCAATACATGGTTGTGCATGATCAACAACAGCAACCGAAAAAAATTAAGGTCAACCCTACAGTCATGGGTTCAGATTTAATGATGCTAGCGCAATTGGCACGACAAAATTGTGGCATTGTGTTGTTGCCTGACACGATTGTTGAAGATTATGTTGCATCGGGTGAATTGATTCGTGTTTTACCCGACTGGCACGCACCGCATGGTATTTTCCATGCCGTCTATCCATCACGCCGTGGTTTATTACCTGCTGTACGTGTATTTATCGACTATTTGGTCGAAAAGCTAACCATTCGTTAGCACATAGGATCTTTTGATTTCAGATACGAAACAGCAAAAAAAAAGCTTATCTAAGACAGATAAGCTTTGAAAACTACAATCTAAAATAAGAAAGCTAAAACAAAGAAACTACAGCAAGTATCTTTGACTTCAATTATAGCGATTGTTCATTTTTTAACAAATAGTTTAAAACTAAAGTCTAAGATGTTTTATCTATCAGTCTTAACCTGAAAGCATTCGTGCATTAAATTTCAGGATAACTCCCCGTACCTTCTGGCCACGGCGATAACACTTCAAAGCCTGTATCAGTCACAGCAACCATGTGTTCCCATTGTGCAGAAAGTGATTTATCTGTCGTCACCACCGTCCAGCCATCTTTCAGTTCTTTCACACGCGCTTTGCCCGCATTCACCATTGGCTCAATGGTAAATACCATGCCTTTTTTAACCACCAAGCCTTGTCCAGGCTGACCATAATGCAGCACACTTGGTTGTTCGTGATACACCTGCCCAATACCATGTCCGCAATATTCACGCACAATGCTAAACCCTTCACGATGCGCCACACTTTGAATGGCATAGCCAATATCGCCCAAAGTCGCGCCCGGTTTCACCGCATGAATCCCTGCGCGCATCGCCTCATAAGTGGTATCGACCAGTTTTTTCGCTTCTGGTTTCACCTGACCCACATAGTACATACGACTGGTATCACCATAAAAACCATCTTTAATCACTGCCACATCAATATTAATAATGTCGCCATCTTTTAAAATGGTTTTGGATGATGGAATACCATGACAGACCACTTCATTGGGTGAAATACAGGTGGTTTTGGTATAACCGTGATAGCCCACATTGGCAGGAATGACTTTTAAGGTATTTACAATATAATCGTGACACAAATCATCTAAGTATTCTGTCGTGACTCCGGGTTTGACATGCTCGCCAATCATCTGCAACACCTGAGCAGCCAAACGCCCCGAAATGCGTAATTTCTCAATATCTTGCTCTGATTTAATGCTGACTTTAAGGGCGCGCATGATGAACTCCTGACCTGAAGCCTGAGATTATAGCCCTTTCGGCTTGTAAAATCAGCTCAAGCTGCCAAACAAGTATCCATCGTCATGCGACCAACAGTTTTGTTTAAGAACTGCGCATTTAAAATAGCAACCAAAACTTATACTAGATAAGCCATCTATACTATGTGGGATCAGCATTTTTCAAAAATACATCAGATAAACAGTAAGTTATTTAATTTTTATAGTGAAGATTAAAATAGCCTACAAACACATATCATAAAAAATATTCATATGACCTATAAAATAAATTAGAAAATCATAGCTCGATCTACTAAAATCGCTTTCTTTTGTTTACATCTTATTTCTCTCCCATGACGAATTTACGCACACGGGATATTATTGCCTTGGGTTTTATGACCTTTGCGCTGTTTATTGGTGCAGGTAATATTATTTTCCCACCTATCGTGGCACAGCAAGCGGGCGAACACGTCTGGCTTGCTGCGCTCGGTTTTCTCATTACCGCAGTTGGCTTACCCGTGATTACCATTATGGCGTTGTCACGTGTCGAAGGTTCTATACAAATTTTAAGTTCGCCTTTAGGCAAAATCGCGAGCTTAATTTTAACAGTCGTCTGTTATTTAGCGGTTGGCCCGCTTTTCGCCACACCACGTACCGCTACCGTATCTTATGAAATTGGTTTCTCTGCCTATTTTGGCGATTCCGCGAGTACCTTATTCATTTATAGCGCCATCTATTTTGCCTTGGTGATGTTAGTTTCACTGTATCCACACAAAATTTTAGATACAGTGGGCTATGTACTTTCCCCGCTTAAAATTCTGTCATTATTAATTTTAGGCATCACTGCATTTATTATTCCGACAGGTACAATTTCACCTGCCATTCACAATTATGTGAACAGTCCTGTATCTGAAGGCTTTATTAACGGTTATCTCACTATGGATACCTTAGGTGCATTGGTATTCGGGATTGTGATTATTAATGCGATTCGTTCACGTGGCGTAACTGATAAAAAACTCATCACCCGCTATGCGGTATGGGCAAGTTTAATTTCAGGGATCGGTTTAACTTTAGTTTATCTAAGCCTATTTAAACTGGGGATGGGCAGTCACGATGTTGCCGCCAATGCCAGTAATGGTGCAGTCATTTTACATGCCTATGTGCAACATGCTTTTGGCGGATTTGGCTCGGTATTTTTAGCTGCAATGATTTTTATTGCCTGCATGGTTACGGCAATTGGACTGACATGCGCATGTGCTGGATATTTTGAGCAAATTACTAAAATTCATTATCGCCGTTGGGTATTTATTTTAGTGGGCTTTGCCTTTGTTATTTCCAATCTTGGACTCACCAAACTCATTGCAGTTTCAGTGCCTATTTTAAGCGCGATTTATCCACCTGCAATTGTGGTCATTCTACTCAGCTTTTTCTGGGGATTATTCCGTATTCCAACCCGCGTGATTGCACCTACTGCCGCAGTTGCATTGCTCTTTGGCATCATTGATGCAATGAAGGCCGCAGACTTAGCTAGATTCTTGCCAACCACACTGACCAATTTTCCCCTGAGTGAACAAAACCTCGCTTGGTTGATTCCTGCATTACTGATTTTTGTATTCGCTACAATTCATGATCGAATGAAAAAATAGCCAGTACGGACTTCGAGCTCGGCTATTTTTTCAAGTCATGCTCTATTTTCGAGCTGTATTGTATTAAAGTCGTGTTTTATCCAAATACGAATTTAAGTTAGACAATAATTGTCAGGTTTTACCCAAACCCGCACTTATTGTTTCTTGTGCTAAAACTGCCTCTTTTTAAGGCAATTTATCAGTCATGATAATAGCAACCCAAATAATTATTTGGTATAAATAAACAAATGAAATTAAAATATTTTCAATAAAAAACTAAAACAAAATAAATCATTCACCCATTTTAAGCAGAGCTCAAATTAACGCTAAAGTCGTATAGTCGCCCTCAAAATTAGCTGGCATAAAATATGCAAGTACGATTGAAATCGTATTTAAATGGCTTAAAAAACACACTACTTTTTATTATTTTGTAAATAAATGATAACAAATAGTAGTATTTCATATGAAAATGATGTTTTTTATCAAAATATGACTATAAGGGCTTGAAATAGTTTGCTAAACAAGGTAGAACAATAAAACCAATCTGACTAAAATGCTCTGATTTTAGTGATTTATAACAAGGAGGGATGGAGATGTTTTCACATTTCAATACGCAAGTCTTCATTAACGCTCTGAAGGCTAACCAAAATCTAGTTACTTTTTTAAGCACCACTTTTGCACTGATGCTGACCCTATTGCTCCAAGGCTCAATTCAAGGCAACTTGAAACCAACCTATTTTTTATATGCCTTATTGGTATGTATAGCCTTTGCGATTTGGACATCCATTGACCAAAAGTTTCGTGAACATAAAAACGTAGAAGTTCATTAATCTTACCCTAGCACCCACTCATTTTAGCTTTTTCGCTTTCACTTTGCGGCAGATGGATCACTCCTCTGCCGCCAAACTCAAAAAGTAGATTCTAATCATCATTCCTGATCTATAGCAAAAATCTCAAAATCTTCTACGGGCTACCAAGAAAAAATTAAACTGAGCAATTAGAATTACAACAATCCATAGATTGCGCCAAGCAATAACACACTAGTCCCACCCAATTCAGCCACAATCAATAACAGCATCGCCAAACTCATGCACCAACTTGGCAATGTCCATGCTGCAATTTGATGCGGTTGTTTAAATTGATTAGTGGTATCTTTAAGCAATCCATGCAAGATATAACTCAGAATAGAAAAGCTAAAAAATACTAAATTTAGAATCACACAAATTAAAATTACAGTGGCATCCCAAATACAAAAATAAGCCAAGACCGCTAAAATTAAACTTGCAGGTGCATATAACAAACTACTGCGATGTGCGATATCCACATAATAATGAGCACGCGCTTGGGCAGAAGCACGAATTTGCCAATATTTCCACACGCCTGTAAGCATCCCCACCCACAAAAATATTCCACTGAAAATAATCGCAAGGCGCACTGCCAAAGATAAACTTTCCATGTTTAACACTCTTTTATTTTTCGTGTGGCTATTTAACTACACTCGCAGACTACTAAGCTTGACTTTAGAGTCAGAATAAACACAAGTTTCTTTTTGGAACTCGTGTAAAGTAACTTTATTCTCATCATCCTTAAAACATTATGAGCACATTTGAAAGCTTAAATATTATATGTACAGATGGTTATGCCCTCGCTGCCCGTTATTATCCAAATCAATATACACAAGCACAGCGTCTACCCGTCTTGATTTGTCCCGCGACAGGCATTACCAAGAATTTTTATCACGCTTTTGCCACATGGCTAAATGAACAAGGCTATGCTGTGCTGTGTTTTGATTTTCGTGGTATTGGTGATTCGTTACACGAACCATTGAAACAATGTGAAGCCAGTATTGTTGATTGGGGGCAGTTAGATATTCCTGCAGCAGTAAATACTTTGCTGCAAAAAACGCAAGCTGAACAAGTGGTTTTATTGGGACACAGCGCAGGCGGACAATTACTGGGGATTAATCCTGAATATCATAAAGTGGCAAAAGTCGTAGCTGTTTCAGGCTCTACAGGCCACACAAAAGGTTTAAAAGGTCGTACTCGCCTACTTGCCCCTGTGATGTTTAAAGTTATTTTTCCACTTGCCAGAATCACACATGGTTATGGCCCAACCAATGCAATTGGCATGGGCGAAAACCTACCTAAAAATGTGGCCCAACAATGGGCACAATTTTGTAGCAAACCCGGCTATGTCATCAATGCTATAGGCAAAACAGTTTCACAGCATTATCACGATGAAATTCGTTGCCCGATTACTGCTATTTGGAGTTCGGATGATGAGATTGCCACCGAAGCCAATGTGAAAGATTTACTCCGTCTCTATCCCCATGCATCGACTAATATGATTGAACTTAAACCAAAGCGTTATCAGCATAAAGCCATTGGGCATATGGCGATGTTTAAAAAGTCACATCGAAATTTATGGAATATGATTGAAAATCAATTGGCAGTTTAATTTTTAGTGGCGAAGTCACATACAAATTAAACATTTGTTTTAGTTTCTCGCTTTTTCTTTTCCTTGTTTAAGCAACCAAATTTGTAATCCTGTTTGGTTGTTTCTTTTTTTCTATTCCATGCCACATTTCATGTTCAGCTTTTAAAATCCAGACTTATCGCTGATACACATTTTCAGGATGAAACATCACAATCTTTTTATTACACCATAAAAAAGCTCCACCATTTCGGTAGAGCTTTTTGAGTGATTTAATTCAAAGCTTAGTAATTAGCGTAAGCGAATCATCACAGTTTTAATACGGTTACCATCAAGTTCTGTCACTTCAAAGTGCACACCTTGATAATCCAACTGCGTGCCGACCTGAACTTCACCTTGGGTTTTATCTAAAATCAAACCTGCAACGCTAATGTAGCCTGCATCTTCTTCAATCAGATCCATCATACCCAGTTCAAGTTCAAGCTGGTATAAATCCAGCATACCTGTTGCTTTCCATTCGTTTTCATTGGTTTTAACCAAATCTAACTGTTCGTCTGCATCAGGGAATTCACCTGCAATCGCTTCAAACACATCAAGCGGTGAAATCAAACCTTGAACATTACCAAACTCATCGCTGACTAAAACCAAAGAACCTTTAGAGGTACGTAACGTATTGATCGCATCAATCACTTTCATTTTTTCAAAAATGTAAATTGGACGCTGACGTTTAATTAAAGCTTTAAGCTCTTCTTCTTCGTCCAATACATCCAACAACTCTTTGGCACGTACAATACTAATAACTTTATCTAAACTACCACGACACACTGGGAATAAGCTGTGTGGTACAGATAGAATCTGTTCGCGGATTTGTTCAGGTGAATCTTCAATATCGACCCATGAAATTTGGCTACGTGGCGTCATAATTGATGCGACTGAACGCTCTGCCAAGGTCAAGACACCACCAATCATGTAGCGTTCTTCATCTGCAAACGCTTCTTGCGCTTCGTTATGCAAATCAGGGCTACTGGTTTCAACTCGCCCCCCCATCAATTTTAAAATTGAATCTGCAGTACGGTGACGTAACGGAATTTTTGCTTCATGTTTTGCAACATTGCGCTGACCAAATTGGTTAAACGCTTCAATAGCAATCGCAACACCAATACCCGAATAGATATAACCTTTAGGGATATGGAAGCCAAAACCTTCTGCAATCAAGCTGATACCAATTAATAGTAAGAAGCTTAAACACAAAATCACCACTGTTGGATGACGGTTCACAAAAGCAGTTAATGGCTTAGATGCAAGTAACATCACCAACATTGCAACCACCATGGCAACCATCATCACATAGATGTTGTCGACCATGCCAATTGCGGTAATGACTGAGTCTAAAGAGAAAACTGCATCTAGAACAACAATTTGTGCTACAACTGCGGCAAAACTTGCATAAACCACATTGGTCGTGACTTTGACTTCGGGTTTGCCTTCCATCTTCTCATGCAACTCTCCTACCGCCTTATAGACGAGGAACAAACCGCCACCCAAGAGAATGAGGTCACGCCCTGAAAAGGTTTTTTCAAATAAGGTAATTAACGGTTCGGTTAAAGTAACCAACCAAGAGATTGCAAATAACAATCCTAAACGCATAAACAACGCTAAAGATAAGCCAATCACACGGGCTTTATCACGCTGTTCTGGGGGTAATTTTTCTGCAAGAATTGCAATAAAGACTAGGTTATCAATACCTAATACGATTTCTAGAATAATAAGTGTAATTAAACCAACCCATATTCCCGGATCTAATAAAAACTCCATTAGTTCATAGCTCCGAGATAGTTAGCAGAAATCGAAATATAAAGTAGACCTGCGCACGGCGACGGATCCATAAAAGTAACCTTTTTAGCAATAGATAGCTTAATTATGCACAATCTTGAACATTTGTAATTAAATTTTTAATTTTTTTGAATAAAACTAAACAGTACGATCTATAAGATGGTTTTTACTTTATTTTTCACATTCTTAATTTTTTTAGAGCGATGACAGCCAAACAAAAGCCGTGAGAATGGATTAAAAATGTCAAATGAATTGTAATGTATTTTTAGACGCATTAGTCATAGATTACAACTGTAAGCCAACCCACACTTTAATCTAAACTTAAAATATTGATAAAAAACAACTATTGTTAAAAGATTAGACCAAAGCTTATAATTTTTTTGCAAAATTCAACGCAATAACCCGCACTTTTACCTAAAAGCCAAGTGTACAAATGTATTTTTTTAACTAAAATGCAGCCTAAGTTGATGGTTAAATTGATAATTCAACTTATAAAACCAGATAACTCACTACTAATCCAAACTAAAACAATTCTATAGGATTAATTGATATGACACATGAATATGGATTGAACTTAAACAAATGCCTACGCGCTTGGAAAAATAGCCATTTCAAAGCCAGCTTCTAAATCGAGATTCATCATATTTCGTCAGATTTCAACCAAATTTTAGCCACTGAAAGCATCTTGCTAAGCACATGAGTTTTCACATAAAATGTAAAATATCAAAAATACAATTAAAACAATGCAGGGAATATGCAATGTCCAAGAAATATTCAAAATTTCTACCATCCGCCGACCAATATGATATTGAACAATTTCCGTATTATTGGGTCACACAAGTACATGCTCAATATGTACAGAATGTCGATCAGGCACTTAAAAAGTATGGTTTAGATAATTCTCGCCGTCGTATTTTATTGGCATTAAGGTCAAAAGCACATGCGAGTGTGTCTGATTTGTCAGACATGGTGGTGTCAAAAATGTCAACTACAACTAAAATTGTTTATCGTTTAAAAGATGAAGGTTTGGTTGAAACTTATTCTTGTGATGATGATGCGCGTATCACTCGTGTCGTGCTTACTGAAAAAGGTAATGAGATGACCAACAAAATTAATGATCTGACTAGCGTTGTTTTAGAGCAGTCATTTGATGGTTTAACTCCACTACAAATTGAAAAAATGATGGAAAGTTTACGTCATATTTTTAATAATTTAGCACGCTAAACATCACGTTATTGTTCCACATCTGTTCTTATCCTATATAAGCACAAGATGTACTTAAAGATCGAAAAAATTGAGCTGGGGGCTTACTTTTTCGATCTTTGCTTTTGGTACATGTGAACACTCAAACTCATCTAAAGGAAAGCCCTGCACAAAGCTGTGTATGTTCGGTGTTTTCAAACTTAGCCATTCATCTAAACGTGCATGTGGAATAACAATAACAGAACGTTTGACTGGCCCAGGCTCATGAAATTCCTTCATCATCGCGTGATCAATTGCGTCCATGGTAATCATACTCGCAGAACGGACAATTTCTTCCGTGCCTTGCCCATCCTTTAAACGGCAAATTTCATACAGTGCTGCAATAAAAAAGACCTGTCCATCTTTACGACGTACACCCCAACGCTGCGGTTTACTGTCTATATATTTGGATTCATAAAATTCTGACACAACAATCGCGCCAAATTTACACTTATAAGCAGCTTCACTAAAACTTGGTTTTTCTAATAAAGTTTCGTTACGGCAATTATAGGTTTTTTGCGCAATACTTCCGTCTTCCGCCCATTTGGGAATCAAGCCAAAATTCACCGAGCGCCACTCTAAACCTTGTTCAGACTTAAACAATAGTGGCACACTCGAATTTGGATACGCTTCTTCAGCATATTCAAACGGAATTTCAGGCAGACCTAATGCAGATAATTGCGCTATGCTTATTGGTTTAAAATTGGCACACATATACAAATTGGATGATTAGACACACGCACTACATTATGCGTTTTGATCATGAACAGTAAGTGCGCACCCACGCATTCCTTCTTACTCAAACAAAACGCAGGACAAATAATTACCGTTAAGCTGGCAATGTCAGCCAATGCGTGCGGGTAAATTCTTCAAATATCCAGCGCCCATTAAAACGACCTAAGCCTGAGTTTTTCTCACCACCAAACGGTGCATTGGCATGATCGGCAACGGTAATACCATTAATATGTGTCATTCCAACATCAAACTGTGCTGCAAATTCTGCACCGCGTTCTACATTTGTAGTGCATACAGCAGCAGATAAACCATAGCGTGTATCGTTCGCTAACTGTAAGGCATGTGCGGTATCTGCTGCTTTGAGAATCGGTAAAATAGGTCCAAAACTTTCATTTTGTACAATTTCTGAATCGGCAGCGACATTCACAAAAACATGTGGTGCAACTAAGTTCCCCGTAACCCCGCCCGCATAAACCAATTCTGCACCCTGCACCTGTGCTTTTTGAATAATATGCTGATGCTTTTTCACCTGTTCTGCATTAATAATTGGCCCAATCAAGGTGTCATTTTTATTCGGATCACCTACTACTAATTGCGACACACTTGCTAACAATTTTTCAAGATAGGCTGCATAAATAGACTGATCGACAATTACCCGATTGGTACTCATGCAAATTTGACCTTGATGCAAAAAGCGCCCCATCACAGTTAGTTCTACGGCCAAATCTATATCTGCATCATCCAAAATGACTAAAGGTGCATTGCCACCGAGTTCTAAGGCGACATGTTTTAAATGCTCACCCGCAACGGCCAGTTGCCCTACATGCTGTCCAACTTCTGTAGAGCCTGTAAATGAAATCATTTTAGGAGTTACATGCTCAACAAAGTAATCACCAATTTCACGACTCGCACCCGCCACCACATTGAGTACGCCTGCAGGCAAGTCTGCTTCTTCGAACAGTTTACCGAGTATAGTTCCACCTGTGACTGGCGTATCACTGGCAGGTTTGAGCACTACACTATTACCACAAGCAATCGCTGTAACCACTGAACGCATAGACAAATGGAAAGGGAAATTCCACGGACTGATCACAGCAATAACACCCAAAGGTTTACGCAAAACAACACTACGGACTTTCGGATCTTTGCTTTCCAGTTGCGTCGTGGTCATTTGCTCGGGAAATTGTGCAGCTTCTTGAATAATCCCTAAAGCAGCATCGACTTCGATATTGGCTTTTAAACGGGTACTGCCCGACTCATCAATCAGCCACTGGATAATTTCTTCGCGTCGTTGCTGAATGACTTGCTCTAAGTTCTTAATGATGTATTGACGCAGACTTGTGGATTGAATCAATTGTTCATCAAAAGCTTTTTGCGCTGTACTATAGGCACTATCAACATCTACCACGCTGGCGCCCTGCATCTCAAAAATTGTAGTTTGATGATATGGATTCAAGTTTGGAATGGTTTTAGTAGATGTCCCAACCGACCACTTGCCGCCAATAAATTGTTGATTCAAATCTTGATATGCTGGCATGTATTTGTCCTTGCGCTACTTTTTATATATGACTTTCACTCTACTCCGCAGCTTGATGTTTTTCTAGCAGCAAGTACATCCTGTAACTATTCAGCTGCAAAATTTTCAAAAAACCATAAGCAAAATACAGGCAACAAAAAAGCCTCCGAAGAGGCTCATTTGTTTGTATTACACAATCAGTAAATCAAATCCTAAAGGATTAATCACCTGTATAACCTTTTAACTTTAAACGCGCTGCGTGTAAAAGTGGCTCTGTGTAACCAGAAGGTTGCTCGCCACCTTTGAAGATCAAGTCAGATGCAGCTTGGAATGCAATGTTATTAGCAAAGTCGTTAGACATAGGCGTGTATAGTGGATCATCAGCATTTTGTTGATCTACAATTTTCGCCATGCGCTGCATTACTTCTTCAACCTGTTCACGCGTTACAATTCCGTGACGTAACCAGTTGGCAACGTGCTGAGAAGAAATACGTAAAGTTGCACGGTCTTCCATCAGGCCCACATCATTGATGTCTGGAACTTTAGAACAACCTACACCCAGATCAACCCAACGAACGACATAACCCAAGATACCTTGGCAGTTATTTTCCAGTTCTTTTAGTTTCTCTTCTTCAGACCAGTTGGTATCAGTTGCAAGAGGTGGAGTTAACAAATCATCTAAAGGCAATGCTTCAGTTGCAAGCAATTCTTGCTGACGGTTTGCTACATTAATTT
This sequence comes from Acinetobacter sp. YH12021, assembly GCF_013420145.1. Lineage (NCBI taxonomy): Bacteria > Pseudomonadati > Pseudomonadota > Gammaproteobacteria > Moraxellales > Moraxellaceae > Acinetobacter > Acinetobacter sp. YH12021. The sequence goes on along the minus strand of NZ_VOYT01000004.1, from coordinate 108,405 downwards.
GATGGTAGTGAATCGCGTGAATCACTGCACCTGTTGGAGACGGAACCCATGCACAGCTTGCGCCTGCTTCAGGATGTTCAGTCTTGGTTTTGTACATGTCTAACAGCATGTCTGGTTTTGGCCACATGCCTTTACCAATCTGTGCTTTACCACGTAGACCTGTTTGTAGACCTACCATGACGTTACGGTTTTCGTAAGCTGGGAACCATTTTTGGCCTTTGATTTCGCCTTTACGAACAAATGGACCTGCTTCCATGAAGGTATGGATTTCATCACCTGTACGATCCATGAAACCGGTGTTAATAAAGATGGTACGGTCTTTCGCCTGAGCAATACAGTTTTTCAGGTTAACAGAGGTACGACGCTCTTCATCCATGATACCGATTTTCAGGGTTTTAGCAGGTAAGCCAAGCGCTTGTTCAGCACGTTCAAACAGCTCAACCGCAAATGCTACTTCTTCTGGACCGTGCATTTTTGGCTTAACGATGTACATTGAACCTTTACGCGAGTTCTTGATCGTGTTTTCACCACGGATGTCAGCCACAGTAAGCAGAGGTGTTACCAATGCATCCATGATGCCTTCATAAATTTCTTCACCATCGACCAGAATCGCCGGGTTTGTCATCAAGTGACCCACGTTACGAAGCAGCATCAATGAACGGCCATGAACCTTGGTCTCACCGCCTTCAACATTTTTGAAGGTGCGGTCAGCATTTAGTTTACGGGTAATGGTCTTGCCATTTTTCTCGATAGACTCTTCAAGCGTACCTTTCATCAAGCCTAACCAGTTACGGTAGCCTTCAACTTTTTCTTCAGCATCAACTGCTGCAACAGAGTCTTCCAAGTCTTGAATCGTCGTTACAGCCGCTTCAAGCACAACATCTTTCACGCCAGCTGCATCTGTCTGTCCAATTGGGCTGTTTGCATCAATCTGGATGATTGCGTGCAGGCCGTTATTTTTCAGTACGATTTCAGTTGGTGCAGAAGCTTCGCCATTGTAACCAACGAATTTAGAGCTATCCGCAACAGTTGTTGTAGAACCATCTTTTAGGCGAACAACAAGTTTGTTTGCTTCTACAGCATATTGAGTCGCGTCGGCATGTGAACCTTGCGCCAATGGGAAAGTTTCATTTAAGAAGTTTTTCGCGAATGCAATTACTTTTTCACCACGAACTGGGTTGTAGCCTTTACCTTTTTCTGCGCCATTTTCTTCAGAAATAACGTCAAAACCGTAAAGTGCGTCATATAACGAACCCCAACGTGCGTTTGCTGCGTTCAAGCAATAACGTGCGTTACGTACAGGTACTACGAGCTGTGGACCAGCCAATAATGCGATTTCTTCATCAACATTTTCGGTGGTAATTTGAAAATCTTCTACTTCTGGTAATAAGTAGCCAATTTCAGTCAAGAAAGCTTTGTAAGCTTCTAATTCAAATGTATTATTGCGGTGCCATTCATCAATTTTAGCCTGAAGCTCATCACGCTTTGCGAGTAATGTTTTGTTCTTAGGGCTAAGATCGACAACGACTTGCTCAAAGTTTTTCCAGTATGTATCACTGTCCAAACCAGAACCTGGTAATGCTTCATTTTCGATGAAATCGTAAAGTTCTTTAGCAATCGCTAACTTGCCTTTTTGAATACGTGCAGTCATTGTCTTTCCTGATATTGCTACTTTTTATACAAGAGATTCTAGTATACTGATTTATATTTAGCTGAATAGTATTATCACATTTCAAAATAACGATCATTTATTACAAGATGAATGACAACAATCATCATAAATCCTGATCAGAAACACGACACTATTACTCATCTAAATACACTTTTACAGTGTATAAAGTTTTTGAAATGTCGAAATTAGACTTAAGTTCAGATTTTGTTGTAAAAATCGACGTCAGTCTTATTGCAACCCTTCAAGATTAAGCCATGTTTATGACAAAATGTCGATAAAACCAACAGTCACATCTTTTCTATCATAAAAAAGCGCCTAGTTCTAGGCGCTTAAAAGATCAACTGATTTGATGTTTGGCTTCGGTGGCCTGTATCTGTCGATGTTCTTCATTTAAGTAATCATCAGACTGCATTTCCAATAAACGTGAACGTGTGCGTTCAATTTCAAATGCCAGTTTTTCGCCCTGATAAATTTCAATAATCGAATCTTCAGAAGTCAGTAATAACTTGACACCACGATCATAAAATTCATCGACCAAATAAATAAAACGACGTGTTCCTTCAGACAAGAAGTCTGTTAAATGCGGTACATTGCTCACCAAAACCGTGTTGTAGATGTTGGCAATTTCAATAAAGTCTGCAGGACTACGCGGTTTAAAGCACAGTTCTGAAAATTCACACCACAACACATCTTCAGTATGCGCAATTGTTTCAACAATACGTTGGTTGATAATAATTGGCTCAGAAGAATAATGTTGTGTATTACTCAAAGCACTGAAACGCTGTGCCATCCAGTTTTGATTATCATGCGTTAAAGGCGATTTAAATAATTGCGCCTGTTTCAAAACACGTAAGCGATAATCTACACCAGCATCGACATTTAGCACTTGGCAATGTTTTTTGACCATTTCAATGGTTGGAATAAAACGATCTCGATGGATACCATTTTTATATAAACCGTCTGGGGCGATGTTAGATGTTGCCACCAAAGTAATGCCACGATGGAATAATTTTTGGAACAAGTCACTCAGAATCATCGCATCAGTCACGTTAGATACGAAAAATTCATCGAAACAAATCACCACTGCATCTTTATAAATTTGGTCTGCAACAGAATCGAGCGGGTTACGCTGCCCTGAAAGTTTGTTCAGTTCACGATGCACATGCTGCATAAAGTGGTGAAAGTGCATACGTGTTTTACGTCTAAATGGAATCGAGTCGTAAAACTGATCCATGAGCCATGTTTTACCACGACCTACACCACCCCACATATAAACACCCTGTGGTGCTGTTTGGCGGCGGAAACGGCGGAACGCTTTTTTTGATGCTTTATAGCGTTGAATTAATTCCTGCCACACACGCTCAAGTTCGTGTACAGCCTGCGCCTGCGCATCATCTGGCATAAATTGTCCAGAGGCTAACGCTTGTGCATAACGCTCCGCAGGCGATAATGGAGTAAAGGCTGTGGTTTGTGGCGAATTAAAATCAGACATATTCATCAGTACTTATTTGGGCAAATAGATTATAACGAAGATCGAATCACGAGATATAGCACTTTGGCATAGTTTGCAAAATACTTAGGCTATTTTGTATATTGGCGTGGACTTTGTCCAAACCACCGTTTAAAGGCATGGTTAAATGCCGCAGGCTCTGAATAACCAAGTAACTCTGCAATCATTTCAATTGAATATTCCTGATATTCAATTAATCGCAATGCTTTATCTTTGATAAGATCTTCACGAATTTGTTTGTAACTAGTGTTCAATTGTTGCAGTTGATGGCGCAATGTCCGTTCAGGAATTTGCAAAGCATGTGCTGTTTCTGCCATGCTCGGCATACTGCCTTGTTGTAATTCCAAATAATCTTTTACGCGCTGTACCACCGAAGGCGCATCATCTTCGAGTTTAAGTCGCTCTAACTCAATCACGCATTTGGCTTCATAACTACTAAAAGTGACTGCATCGGCAGATGGAATACGTGCTGTGAGAACTGCATCATCAAACCAAAACGCTGCTTGGGGTTGATTAAAAACAATATCTTGACCGTAATAATCATAAAAAGTTTGCAAAACTTCACTTTGCTGCGGCTGTGCAAATGGCAATTCTATGCGAATACGTGGCGCACTCATTCCCATCATTTTATATAGGTCTTGAATAAATTTGAACGTGCCTGAAATTTCACACTGCGCACGCAATACACCTAAACTACTATGTAAATCATTGGGTTGATAACACAAGGCAATATGTCGCGTGCTATGTTGCAAACTCAGTTTCCCGCTTAAATGCGTCAATCCCTGATATTGAATCCCTTTTTCTAATGCAGTGGCAATATCTGGACTGGTCACCAATAACATCAGTAAAGGACCATAACCTGCCAAAGCATAATGCTGTCCAATAAACAGCCCCATTTCAGGCTCTACATCTTCACCAATGACTTTGAGAATATCCCATTCCAAACTCGGATGAATAATTGAACTGGTATCCAGCGCATCTGCACGCAAGCCGATACTTTGCAATTTTGCATCGACATCAACGCCTGCTTTACGCATGCCTTGTATTAAATACATTAAGCCAAGTATGGATCTTTTCATAAAATGAACAGTGCGAAACGGAATATCCTTTTTACCCGATTCATCCACAGATAGAAATTGCCGAAAATATCAATTTTTATGTCAGCACGATCATGTTACCACATGCTGGCTTATTCTATCCTGACTCAAACAAACTCAAGTCAAACAAAATAAATATAAGGATGTCTTCATGCAGGATGCAGCAGCTCATTATCAAGTCGCAATTATTGGCGCAGGCTTTGGTGGATTAGCCATGGCGATTCGTTTGCTACAACGCAACATTCATAACTTTGTGATTTTAGAAAAGTCTAATGAAGTGGGTGGTACTTGGCGTGAAAATCAATACCCTGGCGCGGCTTGTGATGTGCAGTCGCATCTGTATTCATTGTCATTTGCACCCAAAACTGACTGGTCAAAACGCTATGCCGAAGCACCAGAAATTTTTCAGTATATTCAAGATGTGGTGCAACAGTTTAATCTGCGCGAATATTGCCAATTTAACAGCGAAGTGGTGCATACCGAATACCATGAAAAAGACTGTGTATGGCATGTTGCGTTAAAAGATGGCAGACAATTGAGTTGCCAATATTTAGTCTTTGCTTCTGGCCCACTGCATGTGCCACAAATCCCGCACATTAAAGGCATTGAAAAGTTTCAGGGCAAGGTTTTTCACTCGTCTCAATGGGATCATCAATACAACTTAAATAGCAAAGTTGTGGCATCTATTGGCACAGGCGGCAGCGCGATTCAATACATTCCTGAAATTGCACCTCAAGTTAAACAGTTATATGTCATGCAACGTACAGCTGCATGGGTCATTCCACGAGATGAACGCAAATATCTGAATATTGAGAAAAAACTGTTTAAACAAGCAGACCGGTTTAGAAAGTTGCATCGTGCGCGTTTGTATTGGTCGAATGAATCACGTGCAATTCCAATCATGCAACCTAGCGTGATGAAATATACCCAAAAACTGGCAGAAGCCTTTATTCGTTTTCAGGTCAAAGACAAACAATTGGCACAAAAACTCACGCCTGACTACATTATGGGATGTAAACGTATTTTAGTGTCCAATAAATACTTCCCAACTTTTAACCGTGACAACGTCGAATTAGTGACTGATGCAATACAGGAATTGACTGCAGACAGCATCATCACCAAAGATGGTAAAATGCGAAAAATTGATTGTCTGATTTATGGCACAGGCTTTATTACCGATCCGCGTATCTATCTACAGCCATTTAGCTGCATTGGTGAACATGGCGTTGAATTAAAACAGGCATGGAAAGATGGCGCAGAAAGCTATTACGGCATTAGCCACAAAGGTTTTCCGAACCTGTTTCAGTTGCTTGGGCCAAATACAGTTTTGGCGCATAACTCGGTTATTTTTATGATCGAATCGCAAGTCGATTACATTCTGCAAATGATGGATTTGGTGGCACAATCACAGAGCAATGCAATTGTAGTAAAAGATCAAGTACAAGATCAATTTAACCACGATGTGCAAGACATGCTAAATAACACGGTTTGGCAATCTGGCTGTGTAAGTTGGTATCAACAAGATGGTGGAAAAAACTTTGCACTTTGGCCAACCTATACTTGGAAATATTGGCTAAAAACCAAGTCGCTGCATCCGAGTGATTTCAGATTAATCAGTAAAGCGGCATAAATTTCCGCTTTTAAAAGCAAACTGGCATAATCAACAGGTTTTTATCTATCTCCCACCTGTTGATCTCATGCAATCTCTTTGGCTGATTTTCCAATTACTCTGCTGTTTATGTCTAGGCTTTGTACTGGCAAAACGCCTCCCTCGAATAATCGAAAAAATTGCGTTTCAACTGCTTCCATATTTTAGCTATATCCTGCTAATTGCAATTGCGATGGAATTTTCACAAACGCTCGGTTCACTACAGCAGCCATCGCATATTCTATCTACAGCTTTACAGATTGCATTTGCTACATCAATTGGTGCTTTTCTGTGTTGTTATTTGCTTTACAAAGGTTTGGGGCTGCAAGCAACGCAAGGCAAAGTTTCATTACAGTTGTTGATTCAATCCTGCATCAACATCAGTTATGCCTTTTTTGCACTTTTGGCAGGCTACGTGCTGCATCTACTTTTTAGTGCTATGGATTTCCAAGTTCAGATCAACACTTGGTATTTACTGTTGCTGTTTATGTGGATGATTGGACTCGATCTCGCTTATTCGCCTTTAGATCGTTCTTGGCTGAATTGGAAAATTTTGATGGTACCTGTAGGCTGTATTTCCGGTTCTATTGCTGGGGTACTACTTTGCGCACTTTGGCTCCCCATCGCTCTACAAGATTTGCTTATGCTCTCACAAGGTTATGGATTTTATTCCATGAGCGGGATTGTGGTGTCGGAACTTCGCAATGCCGAATTGGGTAGTATTGCGTTAATGAATGATTTATTCAGAGAGATTTTTGCGATATTGCTGATGTATATTTTGGGATGGCGTTATCCACGTGCTGCAATTTCTGCCGCAGGCGCAACTGCCATGGACGTCACTTTGCCCATGGTAAAACAAGCCTGTGGCAACGATTTTATTCCACATGCCATGGTCAGTGGATTTGTATTGTCAATCCTTGCACCCATTGCTGTAAGTGTATTGGCTGCTATTTAAAAAGAATCAACAATTGTCCTCTCTCCCTCTGGGAGAGAGTTGGAGAGAGGGTTTGCGCTCTATTTAGGCGAGAGTTAGAGAGAGGGCTTATCTCCCTTTTAGAGAGTCAGCGATAGTAAAATTAAAGCGTCGCTAAAATATCTTTCAAAGTCTGACGTGGATTTTCAGATTTTGTAATTGGACGACCAATCACCAAATGCGTAGAACCATCCAGCATAGCTTGTTTGGGAGTCACAATACGTTTTTGATCATCGGCATTTGAGCCTTCAGGACGAATCCCTGGAGTTACTAAGGCAAAATTCTGCCCTAAGATTTCACGCAACATTTTGGCTTCTTGCGCAGAACACACCACACCATCTAAACCACTTTCTTGAGTGAGTTTAGCTAAACGCTGAACTTGCTCAAAAGGCTCAATATCTAAACCTAAATCTTTTAAATCTTCACGCCCCATAGAGGTTAGTACAGTCACTGCAATAAGTTGAGTCTGATAATTCCCTGCTTTTAAACGCTCCACACAGGTTTCCATCATTTTACGACCACCTGAGGCATGCACGTTGACCATCCATACGCCTAAATCTGCTGCAGCACATACAGCCTGAGCCGTTGTATTTGGAATATCGTGAAATTTCAAATCTAGAAAAACCTCAAAACCTTTGTCATGCAAGGCTTTCACGACTGCAGGACCTTCATGGGTAAATAACTCTTTACCAACTTTTACTCGACATAATGCAGGGTCTAATTGTTCTGCAATGGTTAAGGCGTCATATTGGCTTTTAGCATCGAGGGCAACAATGATACTCAAGAGAATTACCTATGGATTTGACAAAGAGTCGCTATTATAAAGTGATTCGTGCCAAGCAGATAGTCAAAAAGACAGCTTATCCCCCATCGCAGCGATAATCAGCCATTCGTCAAAGGCACACATAAAAAAACACCCCAAGATAACCTTGAGGTGTTGATGATCAATTCGCTCAACAGAGCAAATTAAAGTGCATTAGAAGAACGATCTTCAGTATGCACATCTAATACCGTTTTTTCATGACGAGTATGCGCAGCAGCTTCAGCAGCAGCCAGTTGAGCTGCATGAATTTGCTCTTTGCGTAGGTATTCAATATCTTTACGTAGTCGCTTAATTTCCCAACTATTTTGGAATACACGGAAAACCTGCACGCCCAACAATAACCCTAGCACCAAACCAAGTGCCAATGTAATCAGTAGCAATAGACCCAAACGCATTGCAGGCACTTGAGTAAATAACAGGTCAACTGAAAGTTCAGTGCCGTTTTGCAAAACCAATGCCAGAGAATATCCAAATAGAATAACTAGAATAGCGACTAGAACGTAACGCATAAACACCCCTAGGAATTTTATTTATTTACAGACTCGTTTACTGCATCACGTAGTGCTTTACCCGGTTTAAAGTGCGGTACAGCTTTAGCCGCAACTTCTACAGACTTACCTGTTTTTGGGTTACGACCTACACGTGGTTCACGGTGATGCAATGCAAAACTACCGAATCCACGAATTTCAATTCGGTTATCTGCCGATAGTGATGCAATCATTTGATCAATCATGATCTTCACAGCTTCTTCCACCAATGGCTCAGCCAAATGTGGATTTTTCAAAGCAATTCGTTCTATCAAATCAGACTTATTAAGTGCTTCAGTAGTCATCTGCGACCTCTTTAATTATCAAGCTACTTTTACCTAAACTGATAATAACCTGTTTAAATACAAAACGGTAGCGTAATAATTGAATACTACGCTACCGTTTACAGTATTTGTGTAAAAAGTATGTGCTAATTTACATTAACCATACAGTTTACCCGCAACTTAGTTGCCCATTTGAGCTTTGATCAAGTCACCAATTGTCTTAGGACCATTGTCTTGACCGCTAGTTGCAGTTTTCAAGTTAGCAACAGCTTCTTTCTCTTCAGCTTCGTCTTTCGCTTTGATAGACAAGTTGATAGAGCGAGATTTACGGTCTACGTTGATGATTTTCGCTTCAACTTCTTGACCAACTTCCAAGAACTTAGTTGCATCTTCAACGCGATCACGGTTGATTTCAGATGCTTTAAGTGTTGCTTCAACTTCGTCAGCTAACTTAACAGTTGCGCCACGAGCATCAACAGCAGTTACAGTACCTTTAACCAAAGCACCACGTTCGTTAGCAGCTAAGAAATCGTTGAATGGATCGCTGTTCAATTGCTTGATACCAAGGCTGATACGGTTGCCTTCAGCGTCTACAGAAAGGATAACCGCTTCAACAGTGTCACCTTTCTTGTAACGACGAATAGCTTCTTCGCCTTGCTCGTTCCAAGAAATGTCAGACAAGTGAACTAGGCCATCGATACCGCCTGGTAAACCGATGAAGATACCGAAGTCAGTGATTGACTTGATTGTACCTGAAACTTTTTCACCTTTGTCGTGGTTCTTAGCAAACTCTTCCCATGGGTTAGCACGAGTTTGTTTGATACCAAGAGAAATACGACGACGCTCTTCGTCCACTTCAAGAACCATAACGTCAACTTCGTCACCAATCTGAACAACTTTAGATGGGTGGATGTTTTTGTTAGTGTGGTCCATTTCTGAAACGTGTACTAAACCTTCAACGCCTTCAGCGATTTCTGCGAAACAGCCGTAGTCAGTTAAGTTTGTTACGCGAGCTTTAACGATAGAACCTTTAGGATAACGGCTCATGATCGCTAACCATGGATCTTCGCCTAATTGCTTAAGACCTAAAGATACGCGGTTACGCTCTTTGTCAAATTTAAGTACTTTAACAGTAACTTCTTGACCCACTTCAACCACTTCTGATGGATGCTTGATACGTTTCCAAGCCATGTCAGTGATGTGAAGAAGACCGTCAATACCGCCAAGGTCAACGAATGCACCGTAGTCAGTAAGGTTCTTAATCGTACCAGTAACAGTTTGACCTTCTTCAAGCTGAGCAAGAAGCGCTTCACGGTCAGCTGAAGATTCAGCTTCCATAACTGCACGACGAGATACAACAACGTTGTTACGTTTAGCATCAAGTTTGATAACTTTGAACTCTAACTCTTTACCTTCAAGGTGAGTTGTGTCACGGATAGGACGAGTGTCTACCAAAGAACCTGGTAAGAACGCACGAACTGGACCGATGTCTACAGTGAAACCGCCTTTAACTTTACCAGAGATAACACCAGTAACGATTTCGCCGTCTTCAAAGATTTTTTCAAGTTTAGTCCAAGTTTCAGCACGTTTCGCTTTTTCACGTGATAAAACAGTTTGGCCCATACCGTTGTCAAGTGCTTCAACAACAACATCAACGGTGTCACCAACTTGAACTTCAAGTTCGCGTTGTTCGTTTAAGAATTCAGCGCGGTCAACAACGCCTTCTGATTTAAGGCCAGTATCAACTGTTACCCAGTCAGAGTCGATGCTTACTACAACGCCTTGGATGACAGCACCCTTTTCAACGTTGAGGTTTAATTCGCTTTCTTCAAAGAGGGCTGCAAAAGATTCGGTCATGATATACCTGATAAAGTCAGCGGTCTTGGATCAGACAAGGCCGGTTTAGTTAAGCGTCTACATAGTCCGTATAGAACTGATCAAGCTATGCGTTCGCTGAATAGGTTTATTTCACGCGGTTAAGCGCGGCAAATAGCAAGCTTCTGATCGACATAAGCCGTCATTAATGCAAACACTTCATCAATGTTCAACTCAGAACTATCAATGATGTAAGCATCTTCTGCGGGCTTGAGCGGAGCAACTGTGCGCTCCATGTCTCGTTTGTCGCGAGCCTGTATATTCGCTAAAATGTCGCTTATTTTAGCATCCAGCCCCATACCCTGCAACTGTTTTACTCGTCTTTGTGCACGTGACTCTGCCGAAGCAGTTAAATAAATTTTAGCCTGCGCATTTGGGAAAATACTGGTCGCCATATCGCGTCCATCTGCAACCAAGCCTGGTGCTTGGGCAAAGGCATGCTGACGTGCAAGTAATGCTGTGCGCAATTCAGGTACTGCCGCAACTTTTGAGGCATATTCCCCCACACGTTCGGTACGTATGGTTTGCGTGACATCTTCACCATCAAGCAACACTTGTGTGCCATCTGGCTGGGTCACAAATTGAATATTGAGCTGTGTTGCAATGGCAACGCATTGACTCAGTTCAGTATCAAGTTGATCTAGCAAATTCTGCTTATGTAACGCCAAACCCAACAAACGATACAACGCACCAGAGTCGAGTAAATGAAACTGATAATATGCTGCCAATTTTGCCGCGAGTGTGCCTTTACCTGAACCGCTAGGGCCATCAATGGTAATAATTTGAACCGTCATGCTGTTTCCGAAATGATTAGAGAGATTTTGCGAGTTTGGATAAACCAATTTTAATTGCAGTTTTCAACTGCGCAAGAATAGCTTTGCTCACAAACGGAACTCGCGCTTGTAGCTCAATGCTATACGTGACCAAGGTTTTGTGATCTGCCACTTGCTGAAATTCAATGGTACCCAAATGATGTTTGATCAATGGATTTTTAATGATTTTATATTCAATCCGCTGATTCGGTTCAAGCACGGTAATTTGCTCTTGCAAAGGTTTAATTGGCCCAATCCCCATACGACGCACCGAACCTACACCATCTGGACGTTCAGGGTCAGCAGAGTCTTTAATGCGCACCACTTGCATTGGTGCAAATGCAATATTATAAGTTACATGTTTAGAAAGTAATTCAAATACTTGCGCAACTGGCGCATTAAATTCTTTTTTAATTTGAATAGCGTGCATGGTTTGCCCTGATGATGAATGCTATGTTGTGTTTGATTTAGTTTAACGCAAATCAAGCCTAAAACTCAGAACTGGTTTTGATCATGGAGGTCATTTATCAACTATTGCTGCTTTTGTTGTTTCTTTTGCGCACGGCGCATCTTAAAAAAATCACTCAACTGGGCTGAACATTGCTGCTCTAAACAACCTGATTGATACTCAAAAATATGATTGTAATAGCCTGACTCTAAAAGCTTTCTAGCACTGATCAATGAGCCGGCTTTGGGTTCAGTTGCTCCAAATACCACACGTTTGATTCGCGCATGAATGAGCGCACCCACACACATGGTACAAGGCTCCAGTGTGACATAAAGCGTGGCATCTTCAGGTAAACGATAATTTTGAATATGATCACATGCTGCACGGATTGCCACAATTTCGGCATGTGCGGTTGCGTCGTGTAAGGAAATAGGCGCGTTATAACCCGCGCCAATCACTTGATTTTGACTAACGATGACAGCCCCCACAGGAATTTCCCCCTGTGCTGCAGCCAAAGCAGCCTGCGCATAGGCAAGCTGCATCCAGTCTTCATCACTATAGTTCTGTTCTGACATTTAAATATGAGTAAAAATCAATACGAATTAAATAATCTCGTATTGTTTCAATAACTCATTCCAGCTTTCAATGCTCGTCACAGGTGGATTGTCTGCAAAAATGGTTTTGAGCTGCACTGGCCCATTTTGCTGCCAAGCTGGTGCAAGGTCTTTATCGACCAAACGTGCGCGCACACCTTCGACAAAATCTGCGTGGCGAATTTTCCAGTCTGAAATTTGCGTTTCCAGTTCAAACACTTCATTCCAAGCGTGAACCTTCTTACCCCATTGCCATAGTAACCACGTTAAAGCTGCTGTAGTTGGTGAACCTTTTTGCAAGTTTTCACTGGCTTGACGTAACCAATCGCTACGTGCATCGCTTAGACCAATGATGGATTCATAATCACTTTCAAAACTCACACCACGGCACACGCTTTGAATCACATCCAAAGAATTCTGTAGCGGCCCAGGCCCTACAGGACGGTGCATGCTGTTCAAGGTATCATCAATGGCACGGAAGTCACCTGCAGGGTAATGATTCCAGTCAATATTAATGACTTTTTCTAATACAGAAGCGCGTTGTGCATCACAAATATGGGTTGCCCAACCAATACCATACGCACCTGCAGCAGTCATAATTGAACCCGTTAAACCTGTGAACAAGCCAATCGCACCACGGTCAGCCAAGAAACGAGTTGCCCCTACATCTGGGTATAAACCAATGTTAATTTCTGGCATAGCTAAACGTGAATACGGTGTCACCAAACGGAATGGTGCAGCCATAAATAGACCTAAGCCACCACCCATGACATAACCTTCACCCCACACTAAAACAGGCTTGGCATAGTTATGTAGCAACAAGTCCAACGCATATTCTTGCTCAAAGAATTTATTGGCAGTTGCAACCTCATCATTAATGACAAGCTGACGTAATTTACGCACATCACCGCCTGCACAAAATGCTTTTGGTGTGGTCGAATCTAGCCAAATTGCTTTTACGCTATCATCGGTATGAAAGTCTTCAAATACTGCCAATAATGCAGAAACAATAGATTCATCTAAAGCATGCAAAGATTTTGGGCGATTCAAACGTACAATGCGCCAACCGTTATTTGCTTCTTCGACAATTAAATCCGGATGATATTCTTTAGAAATGGGAGAATGTGTCATGCGTCCAGCTGCCAGTCTATAGGCTCAATGCCATTTTGTTTAAGATAATTATTTGATTTTGAAAATACTTTACATCCAAAAAAACCACCGCGGTTTGCTGCCAATGGGGATGGATGCGCTGCCTTCAAAATCAGATGTTTATTTGGATCTATACGTTGTCCTTTACGTTGTGCATACGCGCCCCACAAAATAAACACAATATGCTCACGTTGTTGATTTAACACATCAATCACATGATCTGTAAAATCTTCCCAACCCTGCTTTTGGTGCGAGGTTGGTTGTCCTGCTTCTACCGTTAACACGCTGTTGAGCAGCAATACCCCTTGCTCTGCCCAATGGGTTAAATCACCGTGTCTTGGAATAGGCACACCTAAATCTGTATGTAACTCATGGAAAATATTACGCAAAGATGGTGGCAATGCAACCCCTCTTTGTACAGAAAAACTAAGTCCATGTGCCTGATTAGGTCCATGATAAGGGTCTTGCCCAATAATCACGACTTTCACCTGATTTAAAGGCGTGGTATTTAGAGCATTAAATATCAGTGAACTTGGTGGATAAATCACCTTATTCTGTTGTTTTTCCTGCAACAAAAAATCGCGTAGCGCATCCATTTGTGGACTCAATAAAAATTCAGCTAGATTGTATTTCCAACTCTCATCTAACTGAACTTTATTTAAGCTCGCATATTGCTGCTCAGTAAAAGACATACCGCTATCAATCCTTGTTGATGTCTAATGATGTGATTTAAAGTTTAACTTGTAACTCGACATTCGGGTTTTGGAATGTCATCCCCTGTTTTAATTTTTCATACATTTGTGGGTCTGACCATTCTGTCTGTACTTGCTCAGAGAAATGAATTTGATCCAGACTTAGCAATCCCATCTGCGCATTTTCAATATCTTCCAAAAAGCTTTGTGCATAGCCTGTATCAGTTTCATGTACAATCACAGAATAGACTTCTACATCACCTTCCCCATTTTGTGTGATGGTTGATGCCAAAACTTGTTGTGCCAAATAAAAGAAAATACGTGAAAACTGCTCTGCTGATGGCGATACTGGTAAAGATACCCAACGTGCGCTGAACGTTTTGCAGGCTTGAATATATGCAGGGTCATCCTGCTCCCAAAAACAAATGGCATGATCGAAGGCATCAAATAATTCTTTGATTACACCTTTAAGCAAACCAAAGTCATACACCATTTGTCCATGATCAAGTTTTGAAGCTTTCAGTAATAATTCTACTTTATAGCTATGACCATGAATCGAGCGCTTACAGCGGTCTGAAGTGCAATTACGCACAATATGCGCATTTTCAAACTTAAATAACTTTCGAATTAACATGGGTCTTAACGTCATCAAAATATTTGGGGGATATTCTTTTTAATTATAATGCAAAACGTGAACAATAAGCCAATTTTAGCCCGCAGATTGCCAGACAAAAATCGTAATGATCAGTTTCAGTACAGATATGCAATGCATTTGCATCCGAATAACAGCAACTAAGTCAAGGTTAATGCTAATACTTAAAATGGCGCCAGACTTCGCCCACTGACATTGACAGATTTTTCGCTACGCACCAAATCACTGCTAAATTGACGTTTGCGCTCGCCCAATACCACTTCAATTTTGGCTTTAAAATAATGGGATTGCACACCCAATAAACTTGTAAATTCATTGCGTATCGCGCTATCGACAGCTTGAAAGCCATCTAACTCCCACAAAGCATTTACATTGCTAAAGTGCTCTAAATTGGCATTACGACGATCAAGTAGATTTTGCACAGCAACCACATCCAATTTTTCATCAAAGCTCGCCAAAACTAAAGCAGGTGCGGTATTAATATTGATAGTGGTATCCCGTTTTGGCAAGGCACTCACATAAGGTGCAATTTGCTGATACTTCGTACCTTCAAAACCACGGACTTGTTTTAATTCTTCTGCGCTGTGAAATAAGCTATTGGGCGGTAAATAAGGAATTGGCAAACCTTGGTAATAACTCGACTCTGCACCCATTGCACCACTCGGCTCATCATCTGCATCTTGCCAGTCAATCACGGCTTCACTTAATTGAGCAGGTAGCCCAACACGCTGCAATAATTTTTCAAAATATTTTTTTGCTTTTTCGTTTACTTGATCTTCGGTTGTCAGCAAACTATTTAAATTAAATTTCCCTGACTCATCTTGCAGCACGCCCGATACATAACCATCTTCGACTGGAAATGGCGGCATCGGTTTTGCCCAGTTCTCTTGTAAATGATCAACTTGACCAGCATTTTCAGCATCATCTTGCAGTAATTCTGCAAAAAATACTTCGGCACTTTTGGCATATAACAATGCCTGATTTTGACGCATCAAATACGCGGTATTTTCACTGGTGTACATTTGCCGCTTGGCAATGGTCGCTGCCAAAATCGTGGCTAAAGCAACCAACATCAAAATCGTAATCAAGGCGATGCCTTGTTGTGATTTGATGATGCTACCTAAGCGCTGAGTCGATTTCGAATACATTGCCATTGTGCCTTTAATTGTCTTTCTTCTTTAAAAAATCAGTCTGCAATAAGCTAAATATCCATTCATATTGCACGTCACGCACGGTTAAATTTATTTTTATTCCTTTCGGGAGTAGCCTTAATTGTTCAGTTTGCTGAGGATCAATATTGCTTTCAGGCCAACTACTTAATTCATTTGGATTCAATACCATAATCTCAAAGGCTTCAACTTCATCCAACATCACGCTCGACTCAGGCTGATCATTGCCCGTTTGATGCAAATTACGATATTTTAAACGATACAATTTTTTTTCATCGGCACGATATTGATATTCAACACGCTCATGGGGTGAAATACCCTGCTGCAAAGGATCGGTCACCCCTGTTTTACTGAAATTAAAGCGTCCATTTTGTAAAACTAAAGCAGGTTGTTGCTGCCCTTTAACATTGGCCGTTAATGGAACAGCCTGCATCGTGTCACGTAAAATTTGTTGATAGCTTTCTTGCAACTGCTCTAAATTGGCTTCATGCATCGCATTGCGATCTTTGACTTTGGCGAGATAATCAAATACTTTCCAACCCAAAGCAGACAGCACTGCAAAAATTGCAATAGCGACTAGCAACTCAACTAAAGTGAAGCCTTTCTTTGTACTCATGATTGCTGCTCACGGGCATTAAAAAACACCAAAGAAGTCACTCCTGCTTCAACTTGTCCTGTGTCTTGATTATATAAACTGATTTGAAGATCGACACGTTGCACATTCGGACTAATGGTTGGCTGTGTGGACTTGTCAATTTGCCATGTTTCGCCCTGTTGTGTCACTTGCTTTGACTCTGTTCCACTTAACCATTGCCGATTCATTTCCATCAATGCCACTTCATTCAAAGCCACAAATTGTGCTTTGGTTCTTAAAATTGCATTGGCGGTGGATTGGGTATATTGCATCGCCACTTTGGTCATTGCCATAGCTGCTGTTGCAAAAATTGCCAAAGCCACCATAACTTCAAGTAGTGTAAATCCTTTAGCTTTCATGGATTTTTCCTAAATGATCGACCTCTATTTCCGCACCTACAGGACGCTGTTCTAAATAGAACTGAATACGCACAGGTTTGGCTTCACCATTGCCCAGCCAAATCAGTGCGGGTGCATTACCTTGCAGCAACTCACTATTGTTAGCATTTGGATAGCTTTGTTCTAAAGATAAAATTTGGATAGAAACTTGTTCAGGCAACGTTCTGCTTTTAAATTCGCCATAGTTTTGCCATTTTTGATTATTTTGCAGGCTTAATTGTTGTTCTGTGGCATAAGGCTGATATTCCAACACATCATAACGCGCAGCTGAAACATCGGTTGCTTGATGCAAATTGAGTGCAAAAATACGCGCTTGATCATTGGCTTCACGATTCAGTTTACGCAAATCCAATAAAAACACTTCCCGCGCCTGCATGGCTTTACGCTGATCAACACCACCGATATTCATTAAAACCAGCGATGCCATAATCGCCATAATGACTATCACCACCATCAATTCAATGAGCGTAAAACCGCGAACCGAAGATAGTGGTGTGTTCATAGCGTATTAATTCAATTGCTCGAAAGATTGTGCTTGTTTGGGCATCGCCAACGCTTGATCGATATAGGCCACACGTAAAGTATCCCGGGAACCTAAATAACGCTGATAGAAACTTGAGTTTAAAATGGCTGCCGCACCATGCGTAAGTGCCCAAATTGAAGCCAGATAATCACGCACTTCCATCTGACTATTAATAGATTCCAAATATTGTTCAGTCATACGGATAATGATGCGTAATCGGCTTTTACGAACCTGATATAGTTCACTAAACAACAAGCCAATGCCAACACCCGTTGTAGAAAGGCGTTCTTCAATTTGATGAAAAAGCACAGTACGTTCAGGATGATGTAAGTGATGCAGCATAAAAAATGCTAGATGTTCAGGAAACTGTTTTTCCGCATCTTTAATCATTTCTAGCAACATGCGCTCATTACGAATAATAAGCAACATATATAGTTCATCTTTACTTTGAAAGTGTTTATATAGAGTACCTTTGGCCAAATCCAGTTCTGCTGCCAAAGCATCAAGGGTCATTCCTGCTTCACCATTTTCCAAAAGCAACTGCTCTGCCACTTGGAAAATTAACGTTTCTCTTGCTCGAAACTGAGCCTGACGATCCATCTTCACCCGATAAACTCTCTTTTCACTATTCAATCAATTGAAATTTTTAATATATCACCAGAACATTAAATTTTTGCATCATTCCACCATGCAAATTAATGTCCTTTGAGCAGGTTTTCAAAGTTTTGTGTTGTTATGAAAGCCATTTCCTCTAAGGACTTATCATATACATCACTTAGGGCTTTGGCTACATACGGAACGTATTTTGGCTCATTTGTCTTACCGCGATATGGCACAGGTGCCAAATATGGACTATCAGTTTCAATTAAGATACGGTCTAAAGGTACTTGCTTAGCCACATCACGTAAATCTTGCGCATTTTTAAAGGAAACAATGCCTGAAAACGACACATAATAACCACAATCTAACACCGCTTTGGCGGTTGCCCAGTCTTCAGTAAAGCAATGTAATACACCATGCGTCGATTTTTCCGCACGGATAATATCTACTGTATCTTGCTTGGCAGCACGGGTATGTACCACCACAGGTTTTTTTACAGCTTGTGAAGCATGAATATGCCGTGCAAAACAGGCTTTTTGCTCTGCGACAAAATCGGTACTGTGAAAATAGTCCAAACCTGTTTCGCCCAAAGCCCAGACTTTGTCTGCTTGTGCTAAAGCAATCAGTTGCTCGGTGGTGGCGCGTGCCATATTTTCAGCGTTTTCACAAGGATGCACACCCACGCTATAACCGACATCGGCATGACGTGCTGCAATTTTTGACAATGCAATATGATCGTCTAAATCGACAGAGATACCCATAATTTTAGACACCCCCGCTAGGCGTGCCTGAGCAATTGCTGCGTCTAAGTCACCATCATAAGGGCTTAAATCCAGCATCGTTAAATGACAATGTGTATCTACAAACACGATTTTTTCCTAAAAGCAAACAACCTACATAGTGTAACTGTTACGGTTGTCAGACTTAAGCCCCGCAAGGATTCTTTCGGCTTCAGATTTGTAATAAACGCCTTTTTCACCGCTCAGTTGAATGCCAAAGCCCTGCAATTTAATGCCATTTTGCTTTTGCGAAATCCAGATGACTTTTCCTGTAAGTGGAATTTTTTGTGATTGTTCAGGCAAAGTTGCAAGTACGAAGATTTCTTCACCCATTTTTACAGGTTGTTTTGAGGGTACAAATAAGCCACCACCCACAACGTATGGCATATAACTTAAATATAGCGTTTCGACATCAGGAATATTGGCCTGAATAATACCGCCCATACGTGGTTGCATCATGTTCCCCTTAAATATTCATTAACTTAATACATAATTGATCAAGCACTAGATTACTTTGCACGTTTTGCTCAAGCATTGGCTTGGCTTGCTGTAATTCTGCATATAAACCAAACAGACTTTCTAAGTCATATTGTTCAGCCAAATGCTGCAAAGCGGTGCTTAAATCCAAATTTTTAATGCTTTGATTTAGCTTGACACAAATTAAATCACACAACAAGTATTCAAACATCTGACTAAAATCAGTAAAGCTCAGCGCCTTGTTCCACTTGGTTGCGATTGCCATCGGCATATTTTTTTGCGTCACCAGTTTATACCAGTCTTTCAGAAAATCTGTACGCTGTTCTAGCCATTCCACCTGAGCCAACTGCAAAGCCTGCAATGGCATTTGATTAGACAAATTCATCAACAATTGCTGTTTGTTCGCATCTAAATCGGGCAAATGCTGCTGCAAATATGCCGTAGCCTGTGCAGCATCAATACGGTCTAAAGCAAAATGCTGCAAACGGCTACGAATGGTTGCAGGTAATTTAAGATAATGATCTGCCAGCAAAATAATCACGATGCGATCACCCGGTTCTTCGAGGGTTTTCAGCAACGCATTGGAAGATGCAATATTTAAGGCTTCAGCAGGTTCAATCACAATCACCCGCCAGCCATCTACCGTTTGCTGGACAAAAGGTAATAAATCACGGATCTTCTCGATCTTAATTTTCGCGTTTTGCTTTTTATTCTCTTCATCGGTGCTGATATAGACATAATTCGGATGTGTATCTGATTTTAACCACTGACAACTGCTACATTCACCACAAGGCTGTGACTGCACATCACGCTGTTGGCATAAAATCCAAGCCACAAATTGCTGTGCAAAGGCTTCTTTACCACAACCCTGTTTGCCAAAAAACAATAAACCATGCCCCATTTTGGGAAATCGCCCTGTCAGGTTTTCCCAAACTTGTTGCTGCCAAGGATATACTTGTCCAATTACATCACGTTGCATGGTCGGTGATTCACTTACTCAAAATGGGCAATATCCATTGCATTTAAACGGTCTAAGTCTGCTTGGGTATCTACACCCGGTGGTAAATTGGCTTCTGCAACTGCAATGGCAATACGATGTCCATTTTCCAAGACACGCAATTGCTCTAGGCTTTCCAGCTTTTCCAATGTTCCCATTTCCCAAGTCACATATTCTTGCAGCAATTCCACACGGTACGCATACAAACCTAAATGGCGATACGCATGTGCATGCAATTGTGGTGTCGCTGCTTTCGCACCATCGCGGTCATAAGGAATCGTGGCACGGCTAAAATACAAAGCCTGATTGTGTTTAGACATGACCACTTTAACAATGCTGTCGCGAGTAAATTCATCTAGTTGCTGAATCGGCTCACATAGCGTAGACATCGAGCATTCAGGTTGAGCTTCTAACAACTGCGCCACTTGTTGCACCAATTGCGCAGGCAAAAGTGGCTCATCGCCCTGCACATTGACGATAATATCGTTTTTATCCCAACCTTTAATGCGCGCCACTTCACTTAAACGATCTGTACCTGATGGATGGTCTGCCGAAGTCAGCACTACATCTACACCTTCGGCACGGCATAATTCTGCAATACGAGCATCATCGGTCGCCACACACAAGTCATCAAAACCTGCCACTTTTTTTGCCTGATCAACCACACGTAAAATCATGGCACGACCATGAATTTCCAGTAAAGGTTTGCCTGGCAGGCGTGAACTAGCATAACGTGCAGGGATAACAATGTGCTTCATAATTTTCCTTATCATGGTCTTTCAGGCAGGTTTAAACCCAATTGTTTCAATTGTTGATGTAAGGTGACATAGCAGGCCGATGACAATACTGCATCTACAGGTACAACCCAAATTTCGCGCTGAAAATCTGGATATTGCTTTAACAGGGGCAATAACTTGACCGCATCTTTTTCTGTGGTAATCATCGGTTGCGAGTCTTCAAACTGCAAATCGGTAATTTCATAGTCATGGTGGTCTGGAAACTCATGGCATTGAAATTGGGTCACACCCATCGACTCTAAAGTTTTATAAAACCGCTCAGGAAAGCCAATGCCCACGACAGCATAAAAATTTTGGGTCGGATCAAAAATTAATTCTTGTGCGGGATGCAATAAGTATGGCGCTGCAACGGCCAAATGCATATTTAATTCAGAACTCGGTTGCGCTGCATGTTCAATCACCGTGGCATGCTCTAATCGAGATTTTGGTTCACGCAAATAACCTTCGGGCAATATTTTCTCGTTACCCAAACCACGATTATTATCTAAAACAATCCATTCCAATTGACGGTTTAAAGCCAAATGCTGCAAACCATCATCACTAATAATTAAATCCAATTCATGCTGTGCAAGTAACAATTCAATACTTTTTTGACGATTTGGCCCCACAGCCATCGGTACGCCTGTAGATTGCACAATCAAAGTCGGTTCATCGCCCACTACGTCAACATTAGCGTCAATGCTGACATAGGCTGGAAATGGGCCTTTTCCGCCATAACCACGGCTAATCACGCCAACACGAACATCTAAACTTTGTAGATATTTGACCAAGTGAATCAGCAAAGGGGTTTTGCCGCTGCCACCCACAGTAATATTGCCAATCACCATCACAGGTACGGGCGCGGTATAAGCGGTTTTAATACCTGAACGATATAAGTTTTGATTGAGCAAACTCACGCCACGGTACAATAAAGACAAGGGCCTAAGCACAACCAGCCATTTGGCCTGTTGCTGCCAAGCGTCCTGAATAAATTGTGCCAAAGACATGAGTTAATGTTCCTCGAAGTTACGTTGATGCAACTGGAAGTACGCGCCTTTTTGCGCTATGAGTTCCTGATGAGTTCCTTGTTCTAAAATACGCCCCTGATCCATCACCACAATACGGTCAGCATTTTCAATGGTAGATAAACGGTGTGCAATGACAATGGTGGTACGGTCTTGCATGGCCGCATCAAATGCACGTTGAATAAAGTATTCAGATTCATTGTCTAAAGCACTGGTGGCTTCATCTAAAATTAAAATCGGTGCATTTTTCAAGATTGCACGTGCAATGGCAATACGCTGTCGCTGACCACCCGACAAATTCAAACCTTGCGCACCTAATGCTGTGTCGTAGCCTTGCGGTAAAGCCATAATAAAGTCATGTGCATAAGCCGCTTTGGCTGCAGCAATCACTGCTTCATCACTCGTACCTTCAAGCTGACCATAGGCAATATTTTCACGCACCGTACGGTTAAACAATACCACTTGCTGATTGACCATAGCAATTTGTGAACGCAGGCTATTCAGCTCAATGTCACGAATATCATGCTGATCAAACAAAATTTGCCCTGAAGATACTTCCTGAAAACGTACCAACAGATTGACCAATGAGGTTTTACCCGCACCTGAACGACCGACCAAAGCCACTGTCTCGCCTGCTTTGACATCTAGATTGAAATCATGAATGGCATGGTGTCCATCGGAATACACCAAATTCACATTTTTAAATTGCAAATTGCCTTTTAGGTCTGGTGTAAGCGTCCCGTGATTGTCTTCTTCAGGCATATCGAGCAATTCAAAGACTGAATGTGCTGCTGCCAAGCCGCGTTGTAATTTTTCATTAATATCGGTAAGGGCTTTAATTGGTTTGCTCAACATACCTGCGGCAGTAATGTAGGCTACAAACTCGCCTGCTGAAATATCACGTAGAATTTCTGGGCGTAAGGCAATCCAGATAATAATTGCCAAAGCAATGGACATAATGAACTGCACCACAGGGCTGTTCAATTGCTGCACTGCCACCATCTTTAAACCACGACGCAGGTTTTCTAAAGAGTTTTCTTTAAATCGGCTTTGTTCATAGGTCTGACCACCAAAACCTTTGACGACCAAATTACCATTCACCGTTTCTTGCACCACGTGGTTTACATCCCCCATGGTGTCTTGTACTTGAATAGATAAACGACGCATGCGTTTTGCAGCTTTACGAATCAGCAAGCCAATTAATGGGCCAAATACCAATATACATAAGGTCAAACGCCAGTTGGTATACAGCAAATAGCCGAGCAAGCCGAGTGTAATCAAACCCTGTTGTACCAATGTACGCAGCGATTCTGTAGATGCAGCGGTCAACTGCTCTACGTTATACATAATTTTGGCAGTAATGTGCCCACTGGTATTATCTAAGTAATACTGTGCAGGTAAACGCAGCAATTTAGCAAAGACTTCCTGACGGATATTGAATACCAAATTACGTGAAATCACTGCGGTATAGTAACCGCCAATAAAAGTTCCCAAACCACGGAAAAACATCAGTGCAATGACTAATAGCGGAAATAGTGTGGTGAAAGATTGGTCACGCTCCTGAATGGCATTAATAATTTTTTCCAAGAGTTTTGCCACAGATACTTCTGTGGCTGCATTAATGGCGAAACCGATAATCACCAAGATTGCCAAGCCCCAAAATGGGAGCAAATATCTCAGAAGACGGCGATAGACCTGTAAATCCTTCTTCACTAATAACCTCGAGTTGGGACTTTCGTACTGATATTGATGTTGACGAAACCAAGTTGTCCTGCGACATCCATCACTCGAATCACATCTTGATGAGTGGCTTTGGCATCTGCAGCAATGATAAACATTAAATCGTGTCGATCTTGAGAAATTTGTTTAATTGCTGTGCTTAAATCTGCCACTTCCTTAGTCGAAAGTGCCTGACCATTGACAGAATAATGCCCTGAAGAATCTACCACGACTTCAATTTTATGTTCATAAGATTTTGGTGGTACGCCTTGCG
This sequence comes from Acinetobacter sp. YH12021, assembly GCF_013420145.1. Taxonomy (NCBI): domain Bacteria; kingdom Pseudomonadati; phylum Pseudomonadota; class Gammaproteobacteria; order Moraxellales; family Moraxellaceae; genus Acinetobacter; species Acinetobacter sp. YH12021. The sequence continues at coordinate 84,279 of NZ_VOYT01000004.1, read as the reverse complement.
CATCTGGCAAAGTTAAATTCATACGGCTAAATTGGTTAAATGTGGTCGAAAGCAACAAAAACACCAAGATGAACAGCAAACAGTCAATCATTGGGGTCAGGTTAATATGAATATCTTCAACTTGCGAGCGTTTGAATTTCATAAACTCACCTTAGCTTACTTTTTTCACATCTTGCACATCCGCATCAAGCTGATGAGGTTGAGTCTGATGAAATAATCCTGCGTGAAACAAAGTCGCTTGCTGCTCTAACTCAGCAGTATATTCTTGCACCAAACGCTGAAAATAACGATAGGCAAATAAGGCTGGAATTGCAATTAACATACCTGCAGCAGTGGTAATTAAGGCTTTAGAAATCCCTGGAATCATTAAGGTTGGATTACTTGCACCCACATCAATCACTAAAAATGATTCAATAATCCCAAGCACTGTACCCAATAAACCCAATAATGGCGCAACTGCACTGAGCGTACCCAAGAAGTTGATATTTTTTTCTAAATAACCAATTTCTTGTGAAGCTGTCGCTTCCATTTGTGCACGCGCATAGTGTTCTGATTGTTGTTTGTTACGCGCACCCGCCTCAAAAATACGGCCTAATGTACTGTTTTTTAAGTTGGCACTTTGATTCAGTTGTTGCAACACAGTCGCTAAACTTTGCCCGCGGTTGAGCAACAACGCATTGGGCAAAATACCTGCTCTCTTTAAACGCATAAAACGCTCAATGGTAATTGCAACGGTAAATACCGAGCACAATACCAACGGCAGCATCAGCCAGCCACCTGCTTTTACCAATTCCCACATTCGCTTTTCCCCAATAAAATACGAATTAAAATTAATCGGACAGGCAAATATTTAAAATACCATCCAGCTCTTCCAGAGAGTGATAACTGATGGTCAATTTGCCCTTACCTTGCTTGTTATAATCAATTTTAACATCTGCACTAAAACGCTCAGAAAGACGTTGCGTGAGTTGTTGAATATCAGGCGCAATAGCCGTTTTCGGCTTTTCTTGTTTTGGCGCATTAAAGTCACGTACCAACTGTTCGGTTTGACGTACCGATAAATTCTTTTCAATTACATGCTGCGCGACTTTGAGCTGATCTTTAGCTTTCAAAGTTAAAATAGCACGTGCATGACCCATATCTAGCAAGCCTTGCTGCATCAACTCTTTAACAGGCTCAGCCAAAGTGAGTAAACGCAATAAATTACTGACCGTGGTACGTGCTTTACCTACTGTTTCGGCAATTTCCTGATGACTCAAGCCAAACTCATCGTGAAAGCGTTGTAACGCCATTGCCTGATCAATTGGGTTGAGGTCTTGACGCTGAATATTTTCAATTAATGCCAAAGCAATCGCGACCTGATCGGTCAAATCACGCACAATTGCAGGAATTTCAGTTAAACCTGCCAACTGTGCAGCACGCCAGCGACGCTCACCTGCAATAATTTCATAAGGATGTTGTTCGTCATCTATCGGACGAATCACAATTGGCTGCATTACACCATGTTTTTCAATAGATGCCGCCAGTTCCTGCAAATCTTGTTCTTGAATAAAACGACGCGGTTGATATTCACCACGTTTTAATAAATAGACATCAATTTGTTTGAGCTGACCATGATCTAAAGATTGCACTTCAAGTTGTAATTTTTCTTTCTGGATTGACCCCAATAAGGCATCCAAACCACGACCTTTGGCTAATCCGCGTTTTTTTGTGGTCATGCTTTACTTCCTTTTTTCACTTTGCTTTTTTTCAACATTTCAGCTGCTAAATTCAGGTAGGCAACTGCACCCTTTGAGCTTTTTTCAAAATAAATGACGGGTAAACCGTGTGCAGGCGCTTCTGCTAAGCGCACATTGCGCGGAATCACGGTATCGTATAATTTTTTACCAAAATAGTGTGATAATTCTTCAGACACGTCACGGGTTAAGGCATTACGCGCATCATACATGGTACGCAATACGCCAATAATTTCTAAATCAGGATTGAGTGCTTGTTGAATACGATCAATGGTTTGTGTCAGGTCTGCCAAACCTTCAAGTGCATAATATTCGCACTGCATTGGAATGATTACACTTTGCACTGCTGCTAAAGCGTTTACTGTAATTAAGCTTAAACTTGGTGCACAGTCGACAATAATATAATCAAAGTCTTTGGCAACTTCTTGCAAGGCATTGCGCAAAATAAACTCACGCCCCTCTTGCTCAGCAATCACCAATTCAACCCCAGCCAAATCACGATTGGCACCCAAAACTTTATAACCAACTTCTGCCTTGCTAATTGCAGTTTCAATCGGCACTTCGCCCAACAATACATCGGTCACTGAATACAGCAAATCATTTTTTTGAATGCCTGAACCCATGGTGGCATTGCCTTGTGAGTCCATATCGACCAATAAAATGCGCTTTTTCAAAACAGCCAAAGATGCTGCCAAATTTACTGCGGTTGTGGTTTTTCCGACACCACCTTTTTGGTTCGCAATCGCAATAATTTGTGCCATGATCACCCCAGTCCTTTGAAAATTAGATACGTTTTAATAAAAGTAAATGACGTTGTTCGTCTAAGCGCGGAACTTTAAGCTCGATAATTTCACAGCTGAATTCATCTTTCAATGCCTCTACTTCATCGGCAGGAATCAAACCTTTCATAGATGCAATAATACTTTGCTCATGCATAAATGGTTTTGACGCGGCTACAAAGTCAGTTAAAGATGCAAAAGCACGACTGGTAATTACATCAAACTGACCTAACTCGCGGATGCTGTCTTCATTTTCAACACGGGTCTGAACTGCCACGACGTTTTTCAGTTTTAAATCGGCAATAAACTGTTTTAAGAAACGAATCTTTTTACCATTCGAGTCCAATAACACGCAATCGCGCTCAGGCTGACACAAGGCAATAATCATGCCCGGCATACCACCGCCAGTACCAATATCCAGTAAACGACCTGCAGGCAAATCTTTGAGGATGCTCAGACTATCTAGCAAATGCTTCACTAGCATTTCTTTCGGGTCACGAATTGCAGTGAGGTTGTACGCTTTGTTCCATAGCACCAAAGCATCTTGGTATTTGAGTAATAAATTTAAAGCCTCATCACTGAGCTCTAAACCTAAAGCCTGACTACCTTGCTTGAGTTCCTGAAAAAACGAATGCATCACAATTCACATCTCGAAAAAGTTAATGGAAGTATACCGATTTATAGTTGCAGTCATAGGGGCGAATGCTTAGTGAATATGCACTTAAGCGTACACACCCTGCTGAATTTGTTGATCTAGCGTATTTAATCGTTCAGGAGTGCCAACATCCACCCAAACACCCTGCAATTTCTGTGCAGAAATTTTTTCTTGCTGCATGGCTTGTTTGAGCAATGGCGCAAGCGGACGTTTGCCCGATTCCAAACCGTTAAACATTTGCGGATGCATCACCGCCACGCCACTATAAGTCAGATTTTCACCTGAGCGTGCTTGCTCAAAAGTATAGGCTTTGTTTGCAGCCAAAGTGAAATCACCTTGCGGATGCTGCACAGGGTTTTCCACCAAAACCAAATGTGCCAAGTCGTCTTGAAGCTGCACATTTAATAGTGGCGCAAAATCCATGGTGGTCCAAACATCGCCATTCACCAATATAAAAGGTTCATTGCCCAATAATGGCAACGCATTGATGATGCCACCTGCAGTTTCTAAGCCTTCGCCTTCATGCGACCACAAAATTTTCACACCAAATTGCGAACCATCACCCAAAGCATCTGCAAGTTTTTCACCCAACCATGCCGTATTGATGACAATTTCCTGCACACCCATCTTTTGTAATTTTTCGATGTGCCACACAATTAAAGGCTTACCACCGACTTCCAATAATGGCTTAGGTGTATGCAACGTTAAAGGACGCATACGATTACCCATGCCTGCAGCAAGAATCATGGCTTTCATTTAGGCAACCACCTCATACTGACCATATTTGGCTGTAAATTTTGGCATTACTGTCGTGTGAATAAAGTGCATAAATGGTTGTAATTCTGGATAAGGTTTACTTTCTTCAAGTAAATACCACATTACGCGCGGTAAATCCTTGAGATAACCCGATTTACCATCACGCTCAAATAAACGCACAAAAATACCTAAAATTTTGATATGACGCTGAATCGCCATCATATCGGCATCTTTTTTAAATTGTTCAAAATCACGGTCTTGCTTAGATGCTGCCGGCAACAAGTCATAAAACATTTTAAACCAGCGATACACACGCTCAGCATTCCACTGTACATAAGCATCACGCGTAATTGAAATCAGGTCATAGGTGTCTGCACCAATCACTGCATCCTGAAAATCGATTACACCTAGCTCGGTATCATCATTAATTTTCATTAAGTTACGACTATGAAAATCGCGATGCACAATCACTTGTGGCTGAGCCAAAGCGGCATTGGCCAAAATTGCAAATGTACGTTTAATTAATGCACTTTCTTCAGCCGTTGGCTGAATCTGTAAGGCAGGCAATAACCAATCGGTGAGTAACTCCATTTCACTGATGAGTTTGTCATAGGAATATTCAGGGAAATGTGCCGTACCATCAATATCTTGTAATTGAATTAACTGCTTAAAACACTGCGCATAGTAGTCATCTACAGTCTGATCATTCAGCAAGGTAGATAATAAGACATCACCAAAATCTTCAAGCAACAAAAAGCCTTGTGTCAGGTCTTTGGCTACAATTTTTGGCACGCGCACGCCATGGGCAGCAAAAAATTCATCAATCGTCACAAAAGGACCACAATCTTCTTTTTCTGGTGGTGCATCCATGAGCATAAATGTTTTATTATTCAACTTGATTCGTGCGTAACGACGAAAACTTGCATCGCCTGCTAAAAAATGAGTTTCAAATTGATCTGAACCAAGTACAGATGTTATCCATGTTTGTATCAATTGTTCGCGTTGTGTATTCATTTGCAATAAATTCTAATACAGGCTGAGTTTTTAAAGTGCTAAGTGTAGCTACTTCTGCGCTTTTTCTCTATGATGCGACAATAATTAATTGCGATTAAGCATTCTTGGTTGATGAGATAAATGAAGCATCAGTTTAAATTTAATCCTTTAGCGACTGCGGTCTTAACTCTGTTATGTGGTCACTCTGTTTCCAGCTATGCGCAGACCACAGATCAGACTTCATCTGTCACAAATTTCAATAACCAACAGCTTAAACACACCATTCAGGAAGCTTATCCTGGGCAGCAGTTCTTTGAGCAATATTATGTTGATAAAGCTGCACCTGAAGCACAACAACAATTTGGTCACAGCCAAAGTTCTGCCTATTGTGAGGGTGCGTGGCTAACGCCGATCAGCTCAGGTACTGTTGCGGTAGATGCTGCAAATGCCACTTCTACAGTGACTGCCGATTATGGGCACTATGACCCAAATGGTGATTCAGTCTTAGAAGGCAACGTGGTGATTGACCAAGAAGGTCGTCAAATTCGTGCCGATAAAATTACCATTGATCAAACTCAGACCTTTGCCAAAGCCGAAGGTCGGGTACAAATGGCGCAAGCGGGTTTACTGGCGCAAAGTGATGAAATTAATTACAACCTAAAAACCCAGCAAGGTGACTTAAACAACAGTTTTTATATTGCCGAAGAACAACATGCACACGGCATGGCAGAAAAAATTGCACGCACCTCAACCAATACGATGGTGCTGAATAATGCCACTTACAGTACTTGCCCGCCTGAACAAGCCCCGACTTGGAAAATTCAAGCCAATGAAATTAAGCTGAATCAGGAAACGGGACGCGGTGAAACACGCGGCACCAAATTGTATGTGAAAAATGTACCAGTTTTAGCTGTACCCTACTTCAATTTCCCAATTGATGACCGCCGTACCACAGGTATTTTGACCCCAAGTTTTGGTTTTACCAATGATGGTGGTGTCGAGCTGTCTGTGCCTGTGTATTTAAACCTTGCACCGAATTTTGATGCAACCGTTAGCCCGCGTTATATTGCCGATCGTGGCGCGATGCTAGAAGGTGAATTCCGTTATTTAACTGAAAATTTTGGTTCAGGTAAAATTTGGGGCGGTTATTTAGCATCGGATGCCAAATATGATGACCAAGACCGTAAAGACTTACATTTTTTACACGGCTGGCAAATCAACGAACAATTTTCAACCAACTTAGAATATAACTATGCATCGGACAAAGACTACTTTGCCGATTTAAATAACAACCCGAACTCTAAAACCGACCTAAATTTACGTCGTGCTTGGGAGTTGAATTATCGTAACGGCATACCGGGTTTAAAAGCACAGCTCAAAGTTGAAGATTTCCAAACCCTGGATAAGACGATTCCATCTGTGGATCGCCCTTATGCACGCCTACCACAATTTTTATTGAACTATAAAACGGGCAATCCTCAAGGCTTCCAAGTCGAATTTAATAACGACACAGCTTACTTCAAAAAAGATCTAGCTGCGCAAGATGGGGAACCAAGTGGTACGCGTATTTATAATGACTTTGCTGTGCGTTACAACTACCGCAACCCGTGGTCATTTGTAATTCCTGAAGTATCGTTACGTAACATCAACACCTTCTATGACAAAGATACCCTAAATACGTATAAATCTTCAAGTAAAAGTGAGTCAGTTACTGTTCCGCAATTCACTTTAGATACAGGGATTACCTTTGAAAAAGATGGTCGCTTCTTGCAAACCATCACCCCGCGCGCGTTCTATGCCTATGCACCGTACCGCAATCAAAACGACCACCCGAATTTTGACTCTGCAACCGCTTCTATTAATTATGACCAGTTGTTCAGTCCAAACCGTTTCTATGGTCATGACCGTTTAGAAGACAACAACTTTTTGTCTTTGGGTTTAAGCTATAGCCTGTTTGATGAAATTGGTTTAGAACGCCTTAGAGCAGGAATTGGTCAAAGTTTTTACTTTGAAGATCGTCGTGTCACGTTGGATAATACCGAAGACGAATTTAATACGGAAAACCGTACTGGGCCAATTGTGAGCTTAACCAGTCAGCTAAGTCAAAACCTCAGTGTGGGTGCCAATGCTGCTTGGATGTCTAATGGCGACAATGCTCAGCGTAATGTAAATCTGCTTTACGCTGGCGATCAGGGTAACTTATATAACTTTGGCTATATTAACCGTCGTTATATTCCAAACCGCCAAGACCATTATGATCAAGTGGTTGCATCATTCATTCAACCCATTCACAACAACTGGCGTATTTTAGGTCACGCACAATATGACTTAGATAACAGTGTGGCACGTGAGTATTTACTGGGTGTAAATTACGAATCATGCTGCTGGGGTATTTCAGTCTATGGTCGCTCTTACTATAACGACTTGGACGATGTGACAGATGCAGGTGTTAAACCAAAACGTGCCATTATGGCAGAGCTAAATTTAAAAGGTTTAGGCAGTTTCAATAATAAACTTGCTTCTTTGCTTGAAAACCGTATTTTAGGTTTTAATAAAATTAATCAATCTTGGACACAACGTTAATGAAAACAGAACAGTTAAAACGATTTTTAAAAGCATCTACCTTGGCACTTTACATGACAGCAGCGCTGCCTGCATTTGCTGCGAATGATCAAATTGTGGCTGTAGTTGACAATAGTGTCATTTTAAAAAGTGATTTAGCGCAAAGCGTGGTTGAACTCAAACAACAACTTGAGATGCAAAAGCGCCCTGTTCCACCACAACACATTTTAGAACAACAAGCTTTAGAACAACTGATTGTACGCCAAGCGCAATTAGAGCAAGTCAAACGCTACAACATTAAAGCTGATGAAAAATCTTTAAATGAAGCAGTTTTAAAAGTTGCACAGCAAAATGGCGCAAACAGCCTAGAAACTTTTCAGCAAAAATTAGATAAATCTGCACCAGGCAGTTATGCGTTTTTACGTAACCGTATTGCTGAAGATTTGGCAATGAATCGCTTACGTCAGCAAGTCGTAATGTCACGTATTCAAATTAGCGACCAAGATGTTGATAATTTCCTGAAAACACCACAAGGTCAGGCTGCCTTAGGCAATCAAGTACATATTTTGCATGCGCGTGTTTCTGGAGCAGAAAATGCCGCACAAGTTGCGCAACAAGTCAAAGCTGAATTGGCGCAGAACAATGACATTCAAGCCATTAGTAAAAAATATACAGGCAATGGTGTAACCGTTCAGTCTGCAGACATGGGTTTACGTAACTTGACCGATATTCCCGCGGAACTTGCTGCACGTATTACGCCATTAGATGTGGGGCAAACCAGTGAACTGATTGAAGTCCGTGATGGTATTCATGTCGTAAAATTACTGGAGCGCAAAAGTACTGAGCAACGTGCACTAGTTCCACAATATCAAACTCGACATATCTTGATTCAGCCAAGTGAAGTCGTAAGCCCTGAAAATGCGAAACACATGATTGACAGTATTCACAACCGTTTAAAAGCGGGTGAAGACTTTGCAACCTTAGCAGCGACGTTCTCTAATGACGCTGGCTCTGCACGTGATGGCGGCAGTCTAGGCTGGGTGAATCCTGGCGTGATGGTGCCAGAATTTGAAAATCAAATGAAAAATACTGCAAAAGGTGAAATTAGCGCACCATTCCAAACCCAGTTTGGTTGGCATGTACTGCAAGTGACCGATACACGCCAGCAAGATATGACTCGTGAATACCAAGAACGTATGGCACGTCAAATACTAGGTGAACGCCAGTTTGATACTGAATTGGATAGCTGGTTACGTGAAACACGTAACAATGCTTTTGTAGAAATTAAAGACCCAAGCTTAGACCGCAAGAAAAACTAAGCTTAAGTTTTCTGCTATTTCCCAAATTAAAACCAGTGTAGCAACACTGGTTTTTTATGCTTTTTTACCATATGCACTTCATCTTAGCCACTACCAAAATACGACTTTGATAAAAAAACCATAGACATAAAAAAACCTCTCATTTCGAGAGGTTTTTTAAGAAGATCAATTAACGGTTGTTATCGTCTTCTGAAGATTCTTCAAATTTAGAATCGTTGTCAAAACCGCTTGCAGACTGACCACCGAAGCCACCTTGACCGCCAAAGCCGCCACCTTGACCACCGAAGCCACCTTGACCGCCGAAGCCGCCACCTTGACCACCGAAGCCACCTTGACCACCGAAGCCGCCACCTTGACCACCGAAGCCACCACCTTGACCGCCGAAGCCGCCACCTTGACCACCGAAGCCACCACCTTGACCACCGAAGCCGCCACCTTGACCACCAAAGCCTGCGCCTTGACCGCCTGCTGGTGCACCCGCTGGACGTGGATTACGTGCAGGAACAACTGTAGAAATTGCATGTTTGTAAACCATTTGGCTTACCGTGTTTTTCAATAAAACAACATATTGGTCAAAAGATTCAATATGACCTTGTAGCTTGATACCGTTCACAAGGAAGATAGAAACAGGAATACGTTCTTTACGGAGAGAATTTAAGAACGGATCTTGTAAAGTTTGACCTTTAGACATGTTATAACTCCAAAAATAATTAAAAATCAGCGCAAAAACTATCTTTATTTTTCAATTAAAAATTATAAAAAAGACAGTGTGTAAATTTTGCTTTATCCGTACCAGTTTCGCAAGTCTTCTTGAGCCTGCTTTATCGTAAAATATGTGTGAAATTTATGCGATTCTTGCAACGATCTGAGCCAAGTATATTGACGTTTCGCAAGTTGTCGTGTTGCGAATAGCGCCTTATCCTCCATTTCCTGCATTTTTCCGCGACTTTCATCACCTTTTTGTAAAAACTCTAAAGCTTGACGATAACCGACAGAGCGCATGGAAGGTAAATTTGCATCTAAATCGTATTTTTCAATAAGATGACGCACCTCATTTAAAAAACCCATTTCCCACATGATCTCTAAGCGTTTTTGAATACGCTGATGTAATTCTACCCGATCAGGCACTAAGGCGTGGTTATGAAAAGTGTAACGATATGGTACATTTTTAGGTTGTTCTGCTTGCAGTTGGGTAATTGGTGTGCCTGTTAATTTATAAACTTCCAAAGCACGAATAATACGTTGCTTATCGGACACTTTAAACTTTTGTCCCGCCAATGCATCTACCGCACATAATTCTGCATATACAGCCTCCCAACCTTCACGCGCGGCTTTATCTTCAATTTCAGCACGTACTTGGTAATTGGCACTGGGTAAATTTGAAGATAAACCTTCAAGCAATGCCTTAAAATACAGCATGGTTCCGCCCACTAAAATTGGGGTTTTGCCACGCGCATGCATATCGTCAATCAAGGCGCAGGCATCTTCGACAAATTGTGCAGCAGAATACACTTCAAGCGGGCTGATAATATCAATCAAATGATGCGGATAACGCGCCTGTTCCGCTTTAGTTGGTTTGGCTGTACCAATATCCATATCTCGATAAACTAGCGCAGAATCGACTGAAATCAGCTCAAAATGCCCCATTTCATACAGCTCACATGCCAAAGCAGTTTTACCGCTTGCAGTTGGTCCCATTAAATTGATGACCGGCAATTGATTTGACATGTAACGCTACTCTCCTCGAGCAAAAAGTTTATCTAGTTGTGCCAATGGAAAGGCACGCCAAGTCGGGCGACCATGATTACATTGGCTAGCAAATTCGGTTTGTTCCATTTGACGCAATAAGGCATTCATTTCAGAAAGACTCAGCATCCGATGTGCACGCACCGCGCTATGACACGCCATACCCGCCAAAATATGATCACGTTTTTGCAGTAATGCCTGCGCTTCATCATTTGGGTCTAAATCATTCAGTAATTCAGGAATCAACTCTGCAAAATCTGCTTTATGCAAAATGGCTGGCACACCGCGCACAATGACTTGCTCATCGCCATATTGGTCAACATCCAAACCTAAACGTGCCAATTGTGGTTTTAAATCATCTACACGCATGGCCTGCATACGACTAATGCTGATGACTTTGGGAATGAGCAATTGCTGCGAAGTCCAAAACTCTGGTTTATCCCACGCAGCTTTCATCTGCTGTAAAACGATACGTTCATGTGCGGCATGCATATCGACAATAATCAAACCTTCGCTGTTTTGCGCCAGAATATAAATACCGTGCAATTGCGCAATTGCAATGCCGAGCGGATGCTCATCCACCGCAGGTGTTGTGTTTGTTTGCGTAAGATTGGCTGAGTCTTGATCTAGATCACGTAAAGGCGCGAGATAGCTTTTTAAAGCATTGTTGAGCTGTTGCGAACCTTGATAATTACTCTGCACAGGTCGGTTATATTGAACTGTCTGCGGCTGACTCTGATTAAAATCGGTAAGTAACTCACTTCCCGCTTGTGAAGCGGGCTGCATCGTGTACGCATCTACTGCATCGTCAGCGGAATTGTAAGGATTTGCCTCGGCATGTTTGTGCAGTAAAAATTGTTCCTGATAACGCGGTTGCACCACATAAGGCGCAGCTTGTTCGATAGGATCGGCTTTCATGGCTGTAGCTAAATCTGCAGTTGCAGTTTGAAATTGAGCTAAGGTTTCTTTGGCGTAATGTCTTACAAACTCATGAACTTCTCGCTGATTTAAAAAGCGAATTTCATGCTTGGTCGGATGCACATTGACATCAATATTTTCAGGTTCTACTTCTAAAAATAGCAAATATGCAGCATGTTGATGTCCATGCAAAATACCTTCGTATGCCATACGCAAAGCATGGGAGATGGTCTTGTCTTTTACAATACGTCCATTCACATACACATATTGCAGATCGGCTTGTGAACGTGCATCGGAAGGATGCCCCAACCAACCTGATAAGTGCATGGTGACACTGTCAGCATCTATCCAATAGGCATTTTCGACAAAGTTTCGTCCTAAAAGTTGCTGCACGCGCTGAAAACGCAATTCGCCACTGTCTGCAATGGGTAAATTCAGTTTGATGCTGTCGTTGTGTTCCAAAACAAAACGAATATCGAAATGTGTGAGTGCCAAACGACGCACAATTTCTTCAATATGTCCGAATTCTGTACCCGCTTTTTTCAGGAATTTACGTCGTGCAGGCACATTAAAAAATAAATCCTGTACCCGAATATGTGTGCCTTTTTGTGCAGCAACGGCCTGAATATCTTGATGGTCAAAGGCAGTGCCATTGACTTCGACCTGATAACCGACACCATCTTCAGTTTGGCTACTGACCAAAGTCAAACGCGATACTGCTGCAATTGATGCCAGTGCTTCACCACGAAAGCCTAAACTGACAATAGCATGTAAATCATCAGCCGTTTGAATTTTACTGGTCGCGTGACGAGTCACCGCCAAAGGCAAATCTTCAGCATGAATGCCACGACCATTATCAATAATTTCAATGAGTGTACTGCCGCCTTGTGCCACCCGAATAATTAGCTCGGTTGCACCTGCATCAATGGAGTTTTCTAGTAGTTCTTTGACCACAGAGGCAGGACGTTCAATCACCTCACCTGCAGCAATTTGGTTGGCTAAGGCAGGTTCAAGCGTGTGGATCCGACGTAGATTTAACACATCATTAGGCATGATTAAATTGTTACTCCAAAGCTTGTTGTAATGCAACCGAAGACGAACTTAGCGTTGCAGTACGGCTTAATTCATCTTCCGATTTTTTAATTTCAATGATCAAGTCTGCGGGCGGAATTTCATCGCCACCTTTTGATGGCCATTCAAATAAAAACAAGGCATTTGGGGTTTCTAAATAATCACGAATGCCCATCAGCTCTAATTCATAAGGATCATTTAAACGATATAAATCAAAATGAAAAATATCTTGTCCTTGTATTTGATAAGGTTCCACCAAGGTGTAAGTCGGGCTTTTAACCGCGCCCTGATGCCCCAAATGCTGTAGAAAATAACGCGATAAAGTGGTTTTTCCTGCGCCTAAATCACCAATTAAATAAATCACACCCGACCGAAAATGCGTTGCCAAAACCTGCGCCAGATTTTGGGTATCTTGCTCATTATTTAAAGCCAAATTAAATGAATACTGCATAACGCTCACGACATGATTCAAAAGACCAATTATGATAGCATCGCACTGCTTTAAAGCCTATGTACTGATGGATAAAACTGTGTAAATATGGACAATTTATAACAAGTTTAGACAAGGCAATGAATCAAGATTATTAAGCTTAGCACCCAAACTGCTTAGGCTATTTTCTATATGATGAAAAAGAAACTCTCCCACCTGAATATGAGCAATTTGCAGATGAAGTCGACTCATCCCAACACATTTGTTCCACCCATGCTAGATGGTGTGAGCGCCAGCAAATTGCATTTACCCAAATTAAGCACACAGCCTGAATCAATTTTTCGTTATTTATGTGCCCAGTTTGCCCATATTTCTGCACAGGAATGGCTGCAACGCTTTGAGGATGGTCTGGTTTATGATGCCGAAGGCAAGCGTTTAGATTTAGATACACCTTATAGCGCACATCAGGATATTTTTTATTATCGTTTTTTAGCGCATGAAGTTGCCGTGCCTTTTCAGCATCAAGTTTTATTTGAAAATGAACACTTATTGGTTGTAGATAAACCACATTTTTTGACCATGAGCCCTACAGGGCAATATGTACAAGAAACCTTATTAGTACGCTTAAAAAAACAAACACAGAATGAGCAGCTCACACCTATTCATCGTTTAGACCGCGAAACTGCGGGTGTGGTGCTGTTTTCCAAACAACCAGAAACTCGGTCGGTGTATCAGCAATTATTTGCAGAACGTCAGGTGCAAAAAACCTACCATGCCATTGCGCCTTATCAAGCTAATTTGTCACTACCATGTACTGTGCAATTACGCATGGAAAAAGGTGAACCTTTTTATTTGATGCACGTCGTGGCAGGCACACCTAACAGCGAAACAGAAATTCGTTTGCTTGAACATAATCAAACATGGGCAAAATATGAATTAAAGCCTACAACAGGCAAGCAGCACCAACTGCGTGTGCATTTAAATAGCTTAGGTATTGCGATTAAGAACGACCCGTTTTATCCCATTTTACAGCACAAACAAGCAGATGATTTTTCTGCACCGCTACAATTGCTTGCCAAGCATTTAAGTTTTTTTGACCCGATTAGCCAGCAACAATTCCACTTTAGCGCACAGCAAGAATTGACATTGTAATATGTTTGTCATTACAAAATAGTGGATTTTCGTTGTAGTCATATTGAAATTACAAATGAATTGTTTACAATATTGCTAAAATTTAAATCTATTTCCTTCTATTAAAAATTATGAGAAAAACTGAAGTCTATCAAGTACGCTTGGACTCTCAAGAGAAAAAACAAGCCTTTGCTGTGTTTAAACAGTTGGGGATTACGCCTGCGCAAGCGGTACGTTTGTTTTTTAAGCAAGTCGTGCTGACTAAATCAATTCCCTTTTCAATTGAAAATCAGAATATTAATCTGGAACAATTGATTAAGTTACGCAAATTAAAACAAGAGCAAAAAGCAACGCTAGTGGATGCAACCCCAAGCAATGAAGCATCTGTAACTGGCAATAATAGTGTTGAAGATTTTGAACTGGATGATGAACATCTAGACTTGTTTGATGAACTCAATGCAATTTTGGGTGAAACTGACAAAAATTAACAGTGTTGCATTTTTAAACAATTCTTTAAAAATTTACTTTAAAAACTTAGCTATGCTTCATGCAAGGACAATAAAAAAGCATGGAGTATCGTAATGATTGTAAGACGTGCCACTTTAGAAGACTTAGACCAGCTTGCTGTATTGTTCGATGAGTATCGTCAGTTTTATGGTGCATCCTCGAATTTAAGCCTTTCAGCAGCATTCTTAAAACAGCGTTTTGAAAATCAGGAAAGTGTGATTTTCATTCATATCAAAGATCAAAAAATCACTGGATTTGTATTACTTTATTTAGGCTTTTCTTCGGTTGCCTGCTCGACCTACTATATTTTAGATGACGTTTATGTCACCCCTGTTTTTAGACGACAAGGTTCGGCCAAACAGCTCATTGATACTGCAATTTTATTTGCACGACATGAAAATGCGCTACGGATTAGCCTTGAAACACAAAAAAGTAATTACCAATCCCACCAATTGTATGAAAAGATGGGCTTTGTCAAAGATGATGAATTCCAGACTTATCACTGCTTTTTAAAATAGTCACCTGATCTGACGATTACGGCTTTAGGCAAAGGGTTTAAATTTAATCTGACGTAAGCCATTGATCATAAGCTATTGATGAAAGTTCAGCAGAACCTCATTTATTCCATACGGTTTTTTGCCAATTCGACTTGTTCAGGGCTTAAATACATCCATTCACTCACATCTAAAGCCAAATCAGTCAAGTTTAATGCACCAACTTGCTGACGATGTAATTGTTCTACTTTATTGCCCACTGCTGCCAGCATACGTTTAACTTGGTGATAAACACCTTGATGAATGGTCATCTGCAATTCATGTTCAGCAAGCTGTTGTACCTCTGTTGCAGCAAATGTCCCTGATTCATTGCGCAATGCGACACCCTGCTCAAGTTGCTGGATTTGTGTTGCATTAATCGGGTCTGCGGTGTGCATAGCATATACTTTTGCCACATGCTTTTTAGGATGGGTCAATGCTTGTAAAAACTGTCCATCATCCGTCAGCAATAACAGCCCTGTGGTGTCCTGATCTAAGCGTCCAACACACTGCAAACCACGATTCAGCAATACATCATCAAACAAGTCAAACACACTAAAATGATGGGTCGCCTGATGCGAACACTCATAGCCTTGTGGTTTATGTAAGGCGATATAGACCTTTTCACGATATTGATAATTTTGCCCATACACCGAAAATTGCAAAACCGTTTCAGGCGCAATTTTTATCGCGAATTTAGGATTGGTCTGGGTTTCGCCCATAATGGTGACTGCACCATTTTTAATGAGTTGTTGGCAATGTTTACGTGATCCAAAGCCTTGTGATTGCAACATTTTTTCCAACAACATGATGAGCGACCTAATGATAAAAAGTATAAATATATTTGCTGCTATTCTAAACCAAATACACCGTAAATTCTGAACACATTGCGTACCTTGCCCGCTTGTAGTTCAAAACAGTTACAATAACTGCACTTTTCCAATTTATTTCCCCTTTTATGGATCACCATGCTCTCTCAATTAGACCTTAACCTGATGGTGCTGATCGTTCTACTCGCATGCGGTATTTTTAGCCAAAATACGGCTGTGACCATTGCCGCAGCAGTACTGATTGTTTTTAGAATTACGCCGCTAAGTGAATTTTTCCCACTATTGCAGCAGCATGGCTTAAATCTGGGCATTATCATTCTCACCATTGGCGTACTGACACCCATTGCCAGTGGCAAACTTCCAGGCGAAGCAATTCTAAAATCTTTCCTGAGTTGGAAATCTTTACTTGCGATTGCAATTGGTGTTTTTGTGGCATGGTTAGGCGGGCGTGGTGTCAAGCTCATGACCAATCAGCCTGATGTGGTCGCAGGCTTATTGATTGGTACAGTCACAGGTGTTGCTGTGCTACGTGGCGTGCCTGTGGGACCACTGATTGCAGCAGGAATTCTCACCTTGTTTATTGGCTATTCTTAACATAGATTTAGGGACGCTTGGTTTAGATGGTTTTGCTTGAATTCATCGTCTTGTATCAACCAATTTCAATAAAAACCATCCAAATCTAAGCCACTTTGCGAAACAAGATAGATGTTAATATCATTCCCATTGCAGATAAAACGGCCATTAAAATACCAACCCAAAGCCATGTTCCTGTGGCAGATACGATAGCTGCGACCACAGGCGGCAATAAAAATTGTGAAATTGCCGAGCACTGCAACACCAAACCTACGGTGGTACTAATCGCAATCGGTTGTGGTGCAAAATTAAGTACTTGCGCAAATACCACAGCTGCGACTAAACCACCAAATAAAGAGAAATGGATGACCAATAAAAACTGCACAATGAATGGTAAAACATCACGCAAAATATAAAAACTCAGTGCGCATAGCATCAATACCGCAAAACCCATTTGCATCAGCACTTGCGCTCTCAGCCCACGCTGTAATAACAACCCACATACAAATGTACCCACCGCATTTGCCATTGCAACCATAGCTGTGAGCACACCTGCGGTTTGTAAAGATATTTGATATTGCTGATAAATGGTCGGCAAAAAACCCACCAAACTGAACCACTGCCCTGCATAAACACCAAAAACCAAAGCCAATATCCATGCGGGTGGATGGCTCAAAGTGCTTTTAATCAGTTCAAAGATGGCAATGGCTTGCGTGCTGATCTGCACACTCGGTACGGCTTTATAAATGATGATTGCGAGCGCAAAGGATAACAATCCCAAACACATCCACACGCCTTGCCAATCCAAGATGGTCAGTAAAAACGGCGTACTTAGTAAACCAATACCCATCCCACCGCCCATATAGGCACTCCACAGCCCCATTTTGGCAGGCAACTGCTCCACTGCAACCAGTTGACGAATAAATGCAGGGCCGCTGAGTGTAATCAGTAAAAAGCCAAAACCTTCAATTACACGCAGACTTAATAGTGCGGAAAAGCTATGTACAAAACCACCAACAAAACTTGCACCTGCCAATAAAGACAAACCCAAAAGTACACAGCGTTTTAAGCCAATTTTTGCGGTATAACTGCCTAGCAACAACGCCAAAGACATGCCCGCAGCTTGTACCAAAGACAGCAAAAAACCTGCCTGAACCAAACTAATTCCGAGTTCAGCTTGTAGGATGGGTACAGTCGGTGGCAACTTGCCAATATGCATTGCTGCCATAAAACCCGCAGCAACAATCCACAAATCCTTTGTCAGCCAACGTACCGAACTCACTGCGCTCTCCCTTAATTTTCGCAAGGCAAGCTTAGCAAGAACATCTCACTGTTTTTAGTGGAGATTTAGATGAGCTTAGTGTTTTTAGCGATAAATTAGCATTCTCTTTACGATGCTGATCGTACGATTTTTAACTTGAATAATACTGCGTGCGTTTTTGGGAAAATTTCTCTAATTGCTTCAAAAAGCCTTCAAAATAGCACTTTTCTTTTTCTTCGCTACGATAACCCGCATACAAGGTACGGCGTAATCCTCCCGCAGCAACGCAGTCTAAACGACGTGAAGTTACCCAGCCTTTTTGCTCATATTCATTCACCACCCAATCTGGCAATGCGCCAATCCCTCGCCCACTCGCCACCAGTTGAATCAACATTTGGGTTAAATCTGTAGTACGAATAGCTTTTGGCTGAATATTGGCTGGAATGAATAGCTTAGACATAATATCTAAACGGTGTTTATCGACAGGATAGGTAATCAGGGTTTCTTCTGCCAACTCCTGTACGGTAATGCGCTCGGCACGTACTAAAGGATGAGTATTTGACAACACCAAACGCGATTCATATTCAAAAATTGGAAAATATTCGATACCTTTTAAGGCAATCGGGTCTGCGGTAATCAATAAATCAAATTCTGCGTTTTGCAATAATTCATGCGGATTGGCTTCAAAACCTGAAGCAAAATCTAAATCTACATCAGGGTATTGCTGACGATATTGATTCAGCAGCGGCATCAACCAGTCAAAGCAACTATGACATTCCGAAGAAAAAATAATTCGCCCCGTTTGACCATGCACAATGCGGGTAATATCAGTTTGGGTGATTTGAATTTGTGGCAGGACATCATCCGCCAGTTTCAATAAACGCTGTCCGACATTGGAAAATGTCACAGGGCGACTACGACGGTTCACCACTTCTACGCCATACCAATGATCTAGTTCTTTGAGTTGATGAGAAATGGCAGATGGCGTCAGACATAAATCATTGGCGGCAGCAACCAAAGAACCATGTTCACGCAGGGCTGATAGCGTTTTTAAGTGGCGAATTTCAAGCATTGCTTGTTCCTAGTTTTTCAAGTTATTGACTGCATGTTTAGACCTAGGTCGCATTTTTATTTTGCAAAATAAGAAACAAAGCCAAACATGATTCAATTTAATAATGAATTAATTTAATCTTAGCATGTAAATAATGAGTTTTCTTCATCTTAGTTTTTATTCGATGATATTTACTACGAAATCAATACAATTCCATAAGAATAATATGGCTTTCAGCAAGCATGTTTTAGGCTTCCAACGTGCAGAGCCAAACTAGAATTGAAATTCTTAACCCAAGCCTCGCTTACTCCGACAACTTCTCTCCACAATGTGGGCAGTATTTATAAGGCTCCTGTTCTAAACGCAGCTCTTCTTCACGACGCTCACGAATTAACTGCAATAAAATATCTTGGGTTTGCTCAGTGGTTAAACCGACTTGTTTGCGTAAATCTTCAATTTTTTCTTGATCATTTAACAGATCAATCTCACTATTTTGCAATAGCTCTCTAAATTTCACCCCTAAATGCTGCTTACGTTGTTCAAGTTCGTTGGCTAAACCTGTGGCTAAAATACCTGCAGGCAATGCTGCCAAGCCGACACCCAATACCGTAATTAACGCACCTAAAATTCTGCCCCAAGGGGTAATTGGTGTGACATCACCATAGCCCACCGTGGTTAAGGTTACCACTGCCCACCACATTGAGGCAGGAATCGAGCTGAACGCTTCAGGCTGTGCTTTACTTTCAACCACATACACGCCTGCAGCAGACATCACAATCATAATTGATAGAATAAAAACAACAGCCTGAAATGAGCCTTTTTCCCGCTCAATCACTCTTAATAGAATTTGTAAGGACACAAAATAACGTGTCAGTTTTAATAAACGCAGCAAACGTAAAATTCTAAGGAAACGTAAATCTAAATGTACAAAGAAGTTGATATAAGCAGGTAAAATTGCCAATAAATCTATAATCGCCCCACCACTGCTGAGCCATTTCAGACGCTGCTTCCAAGGTGACATAAATGGGTCTTTTTCGGCAATACTCCAGATCCGCAGCAAATATTCAACGGTAAAAACGGCGATGGAAAAGTTTTCAAAATGGTCAAAAAATATCTGATATGCAATATAGACATCATTGACCGATTCCAAAATAACCGCACTGGCATTGCTTAAAATCAGTAAAATTAAAAAATAGTTAATGCAACGACTAAACCATGTTTCATAGTCATCGTCGTGTAAGTTGTTATAGACAAATTTTCGAAATGTGTACCACGGTGTAAATGCCATACCGAATATTATATTTTAAAGCTTACAGTGATGGCAGTTTAACCGAAGTTTTTCTCAAAACGATAGTATTTTATGTGACGTTAAGCGGGCATTTTTAATGCAGAATTGCAGTATAAGTCATCATTATCCAAATGACTAAACTACTGAATAAACAGCAATGCTAAACGCACCTGATCATAGCCCATGCGTGGACTAGTCGCTTCAACAATCGGGCGCAGTTTAATTGCGTCATCATCGCTGAAGTGCTCTGCATTTTGACGCTTCATTAATCGCTTATAAATTTTACGGACCTCTTCCACCACTTCTTCACCTGGATGTGCCACTGAAATATCCAGATTTTGTTCTTTTTGCAAACGTGCCAAATGGTTGATAATAGTTGCAGGAGTTAAACCTCGCTCTACTGCAATATCCTGAATATCATAACCTTCTTCAAATAAAGCGCGGGTTTCATCTAACGTGGCAGTCGCATAATTGGTTTTTCCACCTTTGGCAATTTTCTTTTCATTGCGCAAAATTTCGGTTTCGTTCAACGTGCCACCACAGTGACGAATAAATGCATTATGTTGTGGTGTTAAATCCATCAGCTCATAGTGCGTTTCAGCTTCTTCAGACAATTCCTGAAAACGGCGGTCAGCCTTAATCGCTAAACTGTCGAGTTCCAAAGCTTGGCTATTAAATCCCAATAAACGCAAACCGCTTAACGATTTTAATCGTGACAACGCCACATAACCCTGCCCTTTTTCAAAAGTATGGCTAAGATTGATTTCTGCCGCTTCTAAGGTCATACCTTGTGATTTGTGGATGGTAATTGCCCATGCCAAACGCAGCGGAATTTGCTGGAAACTGGCAATGGTTTTGCCTGCATCATTATCCACCGACCAAGTTTCAGGCTCGACCAACAATACTGTGCCATCAGTCAATTTTACTTTAGGTAAAATGCCGTGATCATCATCTTCTTCAAAGCCAATCACTTCGCCCAAACTGCCGTTGATATAGCCCATATCGAAGTTGTTTTTAACAAACATCACTTTGGCATGTTTTTTTAGATTTAAAATTTCAGGCGCACGTACCGATGATTTCAGCGTTTCAATCAACTTTTCATTGCCATCACACACGGCATCAAACTGCTTGCTCTCAGTTTCAATTTCATTCAAATGCTTAAAGTTGATATTGTCCACATCCATATTGTGCGTATATAAACGCGTGAAAGTGTCGCCAATATCTTGATGACGGGTGTGTTCCAAAGCCTGAATATGTTGATGATCAATACTTTGTGCACGAATCGCATTGAGAATGTCATTTAAGTAGTCATCGCCCTGACGGTGCTGCTCGGTTAAATAACAGACCCGAAATTTAGCTTCGACCCACGCATCTGACATAAAACAGAACTTGTCACGATTGCGCTCATCGTTTTTTCCCACAGGCGGTAACTGGAAAAAATCTCCCGCGACAATCACCTGAATACCACCAAAAGCGTCATCACTGTCTTTAAAATATTTTAAAACCTGATTGACCAAATTCAGTTGCTTAGCATGCAACATCGAAATTTCATCAATAATCAGCACTTGCGCATTTTCTAAATGTTCTTTGAGATATTTGCGCTCTTTCATATTTTTCAGGTCAGCATCGGACAAAAAATCTTTAATACCAATGCCTGCCCATGTATGAATGGTCATGCCATTCATGTGCGTTGCAGCAATGCCTGTAGATGCCGTAATTGCCACTGGCACTTTACGCGCTTTTAAATAATTGATGTATTGATTCAGGGTATAGGTTTTACCCGCACCAGCCGAGCCTGTTAAAAAGACATTTTCGCCTGCTTTTAAAAGTTTAAGTGCAGTTTCCTGTTTCATAAGACCTATACCATGATTGAACGGCTATAGCCTAACGAGTTTTTGCCCAAAAGTTAAGGCTCAAGTCTGCGAATACGACAACTGTTGTCTTATGCTTTAGCTTGCAATTGTGGATTCACCCATGCAATAAACTGCTCTGCAATGGTCACCAATAACTGTTCCGCTTTTTGATTATTCGGATATTCCAACTGATCAAATTCAAGCTGTCCTTGCCGAAAATGACACCCCAAGGTCAATTGCTGCGCATAATGTGGCGATGCCATGTGAAAAGCCACATATTGCCCTTCACTCATTAGCTTGGCATAGCTAAGTGCCAAACAGTGTTTAAAGTTTTGTGATTCTTCAATAATACGGTCTAGATGAGTCAGCTCCTCAAAGCACCAACCTGAAAACTTTAGCATCGGCATAGGGCTTTTGGCCTGCCATGTGCTACATGGAATTTCTTTTTTCAGTTTGGCAAATAGCTCTGCTTTATACACTTGTTGATGCCAATACACCGCTTGATGAAACAACCCCAACCAACTCAAACTTTTTGGAATATGCGTATGCGCTACGAAATATTCCAGTAAATAGTCACGCACATAACTGTCAAATACTGAAACGCGTGTATTGTGCGCACGTAAATAAAAACGCTGCCGAAAATCATCAGGCTGAATCTGATAACGCTGCAATACCGTATAAAAGTCACGTTGCTGCTGACTATCAGACTGAATATAGTCCAACAAAGCTGTCGGTAAATCTTGGGTGATCTGCTGTAAAGACAACATATAACTTTGCATGACACGACTTAAACGCCGAAATACATGCTTGACCAAATGCTCATCGTGTTGCGCCACGGTTTTCAGCAAAGTCATCCATTCATCCAAATACAAAATAGAAGGACTAATGGCAACCCGCGGATCATCCAACGATTGTTTTTCGCCATGCGGCATTAAACTGACATTATGCGCATGTGCGAACCACGCTTGCTGTGTCGCATATACATTACAGCTTTGAATGAACATACGTGCGGCTGAATATTGAAAATATTGTAAAGTTGCCAAAATAATCCGTGGATGTGCCTGACTACAATCGACAAAACTGAGCGCAGTCACTGCCACCCGCACACTGGTATGATGAATATTTAAACTAAGCCAATCCAACACTTGTGCAGACTGTTTAAACAGCCAATTCACCGCACGTGGATAATCAAATAACGGCAGTTTGGCGACTTTCTTTTGCCAAATTAAAGGGCAAGATTTTAAAAAATGCGGTTTCGCCAAAGCATCGGAACGCTGCCACACTTCACGGTGCATTAAACGCGCAAAACCCAATAAATGCCCATGTTCTTCGGCATGTCGATACAACAACCGAATATCATCCTGATGATCGATTAAATCCTGTAAATTAAATCGCTCAGGAAATGAAATACTTAAAATACGATGCATGGCTTTAGGCAGAAATTCTGCCGCACTAAAACAAAAATCATCATAACTTTGCATCAGTGCTTGCACTGGCAAAAAGGTTTCACCCTCTACAAATTCCAAAGCACACAGTGTCGATAAAGTAGTTAAAACATCTTCAGGAATTGGCTGCCCTTGCTGCACAAATTTGGTCAATACTGGCTGATACTGATCGTCTGCCTGCATTAATGCCTGATCTAAAATTTGTGCCTGCATTGCATCTAAATGCAATAACAATTGCTTAACCCGTGCTGCACCATCTACCCACAGGTAAACTTGCTGCAAAATCAATTGCCGCAATTGCTGCGCCTGATTACGCAAAAATAAGGAATGCTGCGGCTTTAAATCCCCTGTCAAAAAATGCAGATCATGTAAGAAAAAATCTTCAAATGCTTCTTGCTGTTTCCCCGCAAATTCAAAGTGAGTTTCTATTAAATTTGTATGCGATTTTGGCGGATAAAATTCAAGACTAAACAGACCATTCAGCAATTCGACCCGATGCTGCAAAGGATCGATCCGAAACAAATTTTGTGCTGTAAAATGTCCAACCAAATCCATTTGATCTTGATAGATTTCTGCGGCCACACTGGAAATACGAACCAATTGCTGTGCAACGGCATGCAACTGGCTATGCTGGCAAATTGGCTGCATATACGCTCCTCATGCTTAAGTGCGGTCTATCTAAGTGTCATCTTATTTTTATTTGATTGCACCGACTAGACCCATCACGTGATACATCCCTATTTTTTGTTTTTTATTTCCATCTGCAAAAAGTGGACAATTCTTCAATCGAGCTTAAGCCACTTATTAATTGAATTACACCTGAAATTTATGTGAACGGTATCTACACCTTAAAATTAGAGATACAAAAACACTATAAACAAGATTTAAGCCCTTGCCTATAGCCTGCGCACAACTTCAGAAAAAATAAAAACCCATTAAAAAACAAATAAATTTCAATTGATTAGTTTGCATTATTTACTCAGAAAATAGGGTTGGTGTTTGGTAGGTAGGATTTCACCACAAAGCATTGTATACATTATATACTCAAATCACGGTTCAACACCGCGATAACAACACATTATTCCAATACCCAATGCAAGAAGGAATCTGAGCATGGCTTTTAAAAATATTGCAGATCAAACCAACGGTTTTTATATTCCTTGTGTGTCTCTCTTCGGCCCTGGTTGTGCCAAAGAAATTGGCGTAAGAGCGCAAAATTTAGGTGCTAAAAAAGCCCTGATTGTGACAGATGAAGGACTGTTTAAATTTGGCGTAGCCGATACCATTGCAGGCTATCTCACCGAAGCAGGCGTTGCTAGCCATATCTTTGCAGGTGCTGAGCCAAACCCAACCGACATTAACGTACATAAAGGTGTCGATGCCTACAATGCCAATCAATGCGACTTTATTGTGTCTTTAGGTGGTGGTTCTTCACATGACTGCGCCAAAGGCATTGGCTTAGTTACCGCAGGTGGTGGGCATATTCGTGATTATGAAGGCATTGATAAAAGTACCGTGCCAATGACCCCGCTAATTGCCATTAACACCACAGCAGGTACAGCATCGGAAATGACCCGTTTCTGTATCATTACCAACACTGACACGCACGTTAAAATGGCAATTGTCGATTGGCGCTGCACACCACTCATCGCCATTGATGATCCAAAACTCATGATTGCCAAACCTGCAGGTTTAACCGCAGCAACAGGCATGGATGCTTTAACTCACGCTGTAGAAGCCTACGTTTCAACTGCAGCCAATCCTATTACCGATGCCTGTGCGGAAAAAGCTATTCGTATGATTAGCCAGTGGCTCAGCCCTGCTGTGGCAAATGGTGAAAATATTGAAGCACGTGATGCCATGAGCTATGCGCAATACTTAGCAGGTATGGCATTTAACAATGCCTCGCTAGGTTATGTTCATGCCATGGCGCATCAACTCGGCGGTTTCTATAACTTGCCGCACGGTGTATGTAATGCAATTTTATTGCCACATGTTTGCGAATTTAACCTGATTGCCTGCCCTGAGCGTTATGCAGATATTGCAGAACTGATGGGGGTAAATACTGATGGATTAACTACCACAGAAGCCGCCTATGCCGCAATTGATGCAATTCGTGAATTATCTAGCTCAATTGGTATTCCAACAGGTTTAGCAGAGTTAGGCGTTAAAGAAGATGACTTGGCGATTATGGCTGAAAATGCACAAAAAGATGCCTGCATGCTCACCAACCCACGTAAAGCCAATCATGCACAAGTGGTCGAAATTTTTAAAGCCGCGATGTAATTTGAATCTCCTGCTGAGTGAATCACGATTTGCTCAGCATCTCCCATCCTTTTTTCAATTTTCGTCTGTTGCTGTTTTATTTTTATCCTTCCTTTTGGCAGAACCATCTCAGATGCGTTCTGCTTTTTTTGCTGTTCAGAACAAAATGAACTCTCAGCATAAAACTAAACCGGTATAGATGCAGAGAGTTTGCATAATTCAATTTGACAAATGCGCACAGCTCATCAAGGATATAGTCAAAATAAAATGGATGACGAACACCTTATGCTGTTAAGTAAAAAACAAAAAACAACACCAAGCTATCAACCCGATATTTTGGGTGCCGATTACCAACAAATGACGCTGGATTTTCCTTCGGATTATGAAGGCAAAGTGATTGCTACCTTGGTACGCAAAAAAACCGAACAGGAAACCCGTAAAGCCGTACTTTATATTCATGGTTTTATTGACTATTTCTTTCAAACAGAAATGGCAGACCAGTTTAATCAGCACGGCTACGACTTTTATGCCTTAGATTTGCGCAAATACGGGCGTTCGCATTTGTCACATCAGCATTGGTACAACGTGCGCAACTTGTCTGAATATGATGCAGAAATTTCCGCTGCACTTGAGCAAATTGCCGCAGAAGAACATGACTCAGTGATTTTGGCGGGACATTCAACAGGTGGATTAATCACCACGTTATATGTGGCACATCATCCCAATCATCCACTGATTCGTGGTTTATGGTGCAACAGCCCTTTTTATGATTTCAATATGAGCGAAATTGAGAAAAAAGTCGGTATTCCGCGCTTAAGCCAATTGGGCAAATTGCTGCCAGAAATGAAATTTCCAAGCCGCCTTAATCCATTTTATGTACCAAGTCTACACAAACAATATCATGGTGAATGGTTATTTAATTTGGAATGGAAGAAACCGCGTTATCCAAAAGTGCGATTAAGTTTTGTACGTGCAATTCATGAAGCGCAAAAAGAAATTCATGCCAGTGTGCATTTGGCTGTACCCACCTTAATTATGCATGCGAGTCAAAGTAGTTATCCACGCCAATGGAAT
Source organism: Acinetobacter sp. YH12021 (assembly GCF_013420145.1). NCBI lineage: Bacteria > Pseudomonadati > Pseudomonadota > Gammaproteobacteria > Moraxellales > Moraxellaceae > Acinetobacter > Acinetobacter sp. YH12021. The sequence continues at coordinate 57,503 of NZ_VOYT01000004.1, read as the reverse complement.
GAGATTGCGCAACGCACTGACGTAATTTTAGATGTTGCAGATATGCAAAAATATGGGCATCACATGCATGGTGATATTCAGCTTTGCCAAATTGAAAATGGCGTGCATGATTTGGTACTTTCTGCGCCCGAAGTCCGTGCGGAAGTGTATCAGTCCTTGTTTGACTGGTTAAACCGCAAAGGGCTGTAAAAACTAAAAAAAACAGTAAGACTAAAGGATAGTGAAATGAAAGCCTAAAGACTTGATTCGTCATTTAGGCTTTGTATTTTAATAAAATTTGATGTGCAGGATGATGCTTTGGCATCAGTTCAATTAAACGCTCTACCGCATCAATCGCTTCAGGGCTATGCGCCAAATGTTTCAGCAATACATCGGTATCTTGTGCATTAAAAATGGCATCACTCAGGCGTGATTCTAAACAATCTCGCCATGCGCATAAAAATGGACTTTCAGTTTTCGCCAAAAATACCCCTGCACACGTTTGCAAGGCAGACTGCACATAACCTGCATCTAAAGCCTGCTCAGCTTGTAAAAAATCGGCTTCAATATGCGCCAAAACTCGGTAAGGACGCGATCCGAGCATCCCCCCTAAAATATCGCGTAATTGCGACATTTCAGCTTTTAGCGTTCCCATGCTGACTTTACGCTCACCATATAGTGCTTGGTGTAAAGTGTCTAAACTCATGCCTTGTGGGCAAAGTGCCAAAATCACCAATATTTCAATTTGACGCGGTGTCATCACCACCACTTTGCCATTAAATAACACCTGTGGCACACGAAACGCGCGAATATAAAGCTGCTGTTTTTGCTGTTCCAGCAACGCATTTTGAATTAAAGAAGCACAGCGCTCTGCTGCCAACAAACCCAAACTGTTATGATTTTTCCAAGTGGTCGATAAATCAATCACGCCCAACACTTGTTTGGAATGTGGGTCTAAAATTGGTGCGGCATAACAAACCCAGTCATGTAACGATGACATATAATGTTCACTGGAAAACACACAACTGGCTTGCTGAGTTTTGAGTGACAAAGCCAAAGCATTGGTACCCACCAACTCTTCACGCCACTGTCCACCCTCTACAAAATGTACTCGTTCCGCCACATTACGCATTTGAGCGCTCGCTGCCGTCCAAATAATCGTACTGCCCACATCGCCCACGGCTGCCACCATGTCGGACTGCTGCGCGATATGTTTTAAATCTTCTGCGCAATTTTGCACAGCTCTCTGTAAAGCCGAACCGCCTTGCGGATGCGATAAACTGGAATTTAACGGAGCAGCCTGCCGATCTACAGGAATTTCTGCAATTTCAGAGCGTTGCCAAGAATTTAAAATACTCTGCTGAATTTGCTGCGCATGCAGCGGCGATAAACTACTGCTTTGTCTAAACCGTTCAATATGCAGTTTTTTTTCCAATAGATCTTGTTTTTTCATCATGACTGATTCTCACAATCCTGTGTGCACTACATCCAATGTAGTGCTTGTTTTTGTAAGGATTTGTTCGTTGCTTGTAAACCTGCAACTTTCCAACCTTTTTCCAACCTTATATTGGTATGCTAAACAAATAACGTACCAAAGTACCTTATACCATAGCCGTAAATTTAACCTGATTTTAGACACAGGATTGTTCTAAACGGTAAAGTGACGGCAGATTATAAAAAACCATCAAAGGAAGAGAATTATGCGTTGCGTAGATCCCAATCAACCCGGTTCAAAAGTTCAATTTAAAGCACAATACGAAAACTTTATTGGTGGCGAGTGGGTCGCCCCTGTAAAAGGCGAATACTTTGAAAATATCTCTCCTGTAGATGGCAAAGTATTTACCAAAGTCCCACGCTCATCGGCAGAAGACATTGAACTGGCTTTAGATGCAGCCCATAAAGCCAAAGCACAATGGAACAGCTCATCTCCAACCACACGCTCCAACATTCTGCTTAAAATTGCAGATCGTTTAGAACAAAATCTAGAATTATTGGCAGTGGCAGAAACATGGGATAATGGTAAGCCTGTTCGGGAAACATTGGCTGCCGACATTCCATTGGCGATTGACCATTTCCGTTATTTTGCAGGCTGTATTCGTGCCCAAGAAGGCGGAATTTCTGAAATTGATGAAGATACCATTGCCTATCACTTTCATGAGCCGTTGGGCGTTGTGGGGCAAATTATTCCATGGAACTTCCCAATTTTAATGGCAACATGGAAACTTGCACCTGCTTTGGCTGCGGGTAACTGTATTGTACTTAAACCTGCGGAGCAAACCCCTGCTAGTATTTTAGTTTTGGTCGAGCTGATTCAAGATTTATTGCCTGCAGGCGTACTAAACGTAGTCAATGGTTACGGCGTAGAAGTCGGTCGCCCATTGGCAACTAATCCACGTATTGCCAAAATTGCATTCACAGGTTCAACCCAGGTCGGTCAATTGATCATGCAATATGCCACTGAAAACATCATTCCAGTGACTTTGGAACTTGGTGGTAAATCTCCAAATATTTTCTTTGAAGATATTATGGCGCAAGATGACGACTACCTAGATAAAGCGCTTGAGGGCTTTGCCATGTTCGCGCTGAATCAGGGTGAAATTTGTACTTGTCCATCACGTGCGCTCGTACAGGAAAGTATTGCTGACCGTTTCCTTGAAAAAGCCATCGAACGTGTTAAACGTATTAAAACAGGTCACCCGCTTGATACTGAAACCATGATTGGTGCGCAGGCATCGCAAGAACAACAAGACAAAATCTTGGGTTGTATTGCGACAGGTCGTGCCGAAGGTGCTCAAGTCTTAACAGGTGGTGGTGAACGTCATGAAGTTGGCAGTGGTTTCTATATTGAGCCGACAATTTTCAAAGGCACCAACGACATGAAAATTTTCCAAGAAGAAATTTTCGGCCCAGTGCTGTCTGTGACCACATTTAAAGACTTCGATGAAGCCATTAAAATTGCCAATGACACCATTTACGGTTTAGGTGCAGGTGTTTGGTCACGTTCTGCGCATACTTCTTACCGTGCGGGTCGTGCTATTCAAGCGGGTCGCGTTTGGACGAACTGTTACCACATTTACCCTGCGCATGCAGCTTTCGGTGGTTATAAAAAGTCAGGTATTGGCCGTGAAAACCATAAGATGATGTTAGAACATTATCAACAAACCAAAAACTTGTTGGTAAGTTATTCAACTAAACCTGCAGGCTTCTTCTAAGTTAAGCTTTTAACCTCAACATGATGAATGAAAATGCGAACTTCTGTTCGCATTTTTTTATATTTGGGATGTACAGATGGACAAAAAGAAAAACAGAAAAAGCCATTTATCTACATAGATTTACAAGTCATAGACCTAAAATTACTAACATCAAAGTCATGTAGATGAAATCACAGACATAAAAAAAGCACCATTTAAAAAATGATGCTTTTTGATCAAATCACAACTGCTTATTTTTTTGCAGCTACAGATGCTTCAGTAGTGATGTTAACAGTAATTTTATCACCCACGTTTGGTACATAGCTTGCGATACCAAATGCAGAACGGTTGAATGATGTTGTTGCATTAAAACCAACAGTCGCTGCCTGAGTCATTGGGTGTGGACCTTGTTTGTTCAATACTGCGTCAAGTACCACTGGCTTAGTTACACCTTTAACTGTTAAATCACCTGTGATTTTAAAGTTTTTCTTGTCTTGAGTTTCAACTTTTGTACTTTTAAAAGTAATGGTTGGATATTTTGCTGCATCAAACCAATCTGCTGCCATTAAGTGCTCATCTAAAGCTTTTACGTTGGTGTTGATGCTACTTAATGGAATCGTCACATTCACAGATGAGTTAGCAGGTTTTTTCTCATCAATGTTGATAGTACCTTGAATGTCTGAGAAGTTACCTGATGGCGTAGAAAAACCGAAGTGATCCCAAGTAAATACAGTAGCAGTATGCGTTGGGTCAATTTGATAAGCCACTGGTTTAGCCATTGTCATTGTTGCTGCAGACGCGATAGCCAAACCTAAAGCAATTGATTTCATGTTCATATTGTTCATCTCTAAAAGTGTTGATACGTTTCAATGAGGTTTAGTTTATAGATTTTTGCTGCAAATACAGGATTAAAGATAAAACAGTATGTTGCATGACTGAAACGATAAATTTGTAAAAATATGCATGCGCGTTTTACATCGCTGTTGCAGGGCTGCGATATTGAATAAAACCTGTTCTTTTTGCGACACGATCATACAACTGCCGTGCCTGTAAATTATCTTCATGAGTCAGCCAATATACCCGATCACATTCACGCTGTTGCGCTGTTTGATTCACCTGCTGAATAAGCTGCTGAGCAATTCCCATCCCTCTGTACTCAGGCAAGGTATATAAATCTTGCAAATAGGCATAAGGTTTAAGCGTCCAACAACTGTCATGTTCAATTACATGCACAATTGCCACAACTTGAGTTTGATATACGGCAGCAAAACCATAAATATGCGTCCTGTGTGGATTAATTAGTTTTGACCACGTATTTTGCGTAACCTCATCACTTAATTGCACCTGATAAAATTGCTGATAACCCTGCCAAAGTGGTTGCCATTGCTCAAATTGGATTTCACTTAACGCGACAATGTCGATGTGCTTAAATTGACGATCTAATATAGTTGTCTGCATGCTTTGATATTGCCTGATTATTTTTGCATCGAATCATTTTATTGATTATGCATCATTCATATTATGCTTAGGCTATTTTATACACTATTTTTCAGCAATAAAAAAAGCTTTACCCTACGCATAGAATAAAGCTATTTTTGACGATACACCATTTAATGCACCGCATTCATCGCAATAGATTAAAGCTTCTCAATCAAAATACGATCAACTTGCTTTAAGCCTGATTGCTTTTCATGGTTCTTACGGCGAATTTTGATTTGCTGATCTTCAGCCAAATCCTGTAACAACAACTCTACCGCCACCATAGCTTCAAGTGGTAAATCTTGTCCAATCCACTTTTGCTCACCCGCATCCATTAAAGTGACTTCATCATTAATTTGCTCGTACAAACTCATTTCTCATCTCACTCAATTACACAGAGGTTTATTCACAAACCTGACTTACACTGACAAAATTTGTTGGATCATCACATCGAATACCAAACAAATATGCAAAAATAAAAGACGTCCCTTTGCAGGAACGCCTTTAAAAACACTGGATTAAAAAATTAAGCTGTTAATTCTTTTACTGCAGCAACAACCGCTTCAGTGGTAATGCCAAAGTACTGATACAAGTCTTTTGCAGGTGCAGATTCACCATAAGTTGTCATACCAATAACTTTACCGTCTAAGCCGACAAACTTCCACCAGTAGTCTACATGCGCTGCTTCAACCGCAACACGTGCACGAATATGTGATGGCAATACCGCTTCACGATATGCTGCATCTTGCTTCACAAATTCTTCTGCACACGGCATAGACACAACACGTACACCTTCAAGCTGCGCGTATGCTTCCATTGCCAAGCCCACTTCTGAACCTGTTGCAATAATAATGGCTTTCAATTCACCTTTTTCTTCAGCCAAGACATAACCACCTTTTGCCACGTTCTCAATTTGCGCTTGAGTACGAGTTTGGAATGGCAAGTTTTGACGTGAGAAAATTAAAGCAGTTGGACCTTCGCTGCGTACTAATGCAGATTTCCAAGAAATAGCCGCTTCAACGGTATCTGCAGGACGCCATGTATTTAAGTTTGGCGTACCACGTAAAGATGCAATTTGTTCAATCGGTTGGTGTGTTGGACCATCTTCACCCAAACCAATCGAGTCGTGGGTATACACATGAATCACACGTTGCTTCATTAATGCAGACATACGCACGGCATTACGCGCATATTCCATAAACATTAAGAATGTTGCAACGTAAGGAATGAAACCACCGTGAAGTGCTACACCATTTGCAATAGCAGTCATACCAAACTCACGTACGCCATAATGCACGTAGTTCCCTGCTGCATTGTCCTGAACGCCTTGGCAACCCTTCCAAAGGGTTAAGTTTGAACCTGCCAAGTCTGCAGAACCACCCAATAATTCAGGCAATAATGGGCCAAATGCTTGCAAAGTATTTTGGCTGGCTTTACGCGTTGCAATAGTTTCAGCTTTAGCATTGGTTTCAGCAATAAACGCATCTGCCTGCGCGATGAATTCTGCAGGTAGTTCACCGCTTAAACGGCGTTTAAGTTCTGCAGCTTCCGTTGGATATTTTGCTGCATAGGCATCAAAAGTTGTATTCCATGCTGCTTCTGCTTCTGCACCTTTCGCTTTAGCATCCCAAGCGGCATATACATCTTCAGGAATAACAAATGCTTCATCTGTCCAGCCTAATGCTTGACGCGTCAAAGCGATTTCATCATGGCCTAATGGCGCACCGTGACAGTCTTCTTTACCTTGTTTGTTTGGCGAACCTAAACCAATAACAGTTTTACAAATAATAATAGTCGGTTTTTGCGTTTCAGCTTTTGCTTCAACCGTTGCAGCACGAATTGCATCGGCATCGTGACCATCAACTTTTAAGACTTGCCAGCCGTAAGATAAGAAACGTTGTTCGGTATCGTCAGAGAACCAGCCTTCTACTTCACCATCAATAGAAATGCCGTTGTCATCATAATAAACAACCAGCTTGCCTAAACCTAAAGTACCTGCCAATGAACATGCTTCGTGTGAAACACCTTCCATTAAGCAACCATCACCCAAGAAACAGTAAGTGAAATGGTCTACAACCTGAATATCTTCTTTATTAAATTGTGCAGCCAGTGTTTTTTCTGCTAAAGCAAAACCAACAGCATTGGCAATCCCCTGACCGAGTGGACCAGTGGTGGTTTCAATCCCTGGTGCATAACCCAATTCTGGGTGGCCAGGTGTTTTAGAGTGTAACTGACGGAACGCTTTTAAATCTTCGATTGAAAGATCATAACCTGTTAAATGCAACAACGCATATTGCAACATTGAACCATGACCATTAGACAATACAAAACGGTCGCGGTTTGCCCATTGTGGATTGGTTGGGTTGTGATTCAAAAATTCACGCCACACCACATCGGCAATATCTGCCATCCCCATCGGTGCACCTGGATGTCCTGAATTTGCTTTTTGCACAGCATCCATTGCCAATACACGAATTGCGTTTGCAATACGACGTTCGTTAAGCGGGGTCGTCATAGGTCAGAGTCCACAAAAAATCGTTAAATAGAAGAAGATGAATAGAATTCAAAACAGCCGCTATTCTCTCAAAAAAACGCCTGAGGGGTAAAGCCTATGCAACAATATTTCCGCATTAATTCCCATTCAGGGTATTTTTCGTGCAAATTCAAAGACGTTTTCACGTTTATAACAACAAGAAAATAGCTAATTGCCGTGTTAAGCTCTATTCTTGGCAAAATTCTAAAGTATAGATATTTCAATTTATAGACGCAGGATGGAATTGTGATGTCGCTCTTGCAGCAACTCCAATCAAATGCCTAGCAACAAGTTAAAACACAACAGTATTCTGTAGAAATAATAGACAGATTTTAACACATCTTGAATTTTATTCACTTTTCACACAATAAATTGAATCACAGCCATCGTCCAAAATTTTAAAACAGCTTTTGAAAATGCAGCTTGATGCAGATAAAGTCAATTCAAAGTCTTTAAATTACCCATCTACAATATTGTTTTTAAAAATGATTCACCACTTAAAAACAAGGTGCTCCTTAGTTTAAAATTATGACAGCATACTTTAGCCAACATGAATATTTTTGAGTCACAATATAGTCATACCGATACTTTATCTATTTTTTAGCTAAAGATATGCGATAAAAAGTCATTGAATTGAAATAAATTCAGCCAATTTAGTCGTAATGCGCTAGTCCTAAAGTCTAACTCGATGTAACATATTGCGTCTTTTGAATTTAACTGTGATAGGACTTATGCGCGAGTACGCTGTATTTACCTCGGAATCTGTAAGCGAAGGCCATCCAGATAAAATGGCTGACCAAATCAGTGATGCCATTTTGGATGCAATCTTAAAAGAAGACCCTTATGCGCGGGTTGCTTGTGAAACGCTTGTAAAAACGGGTGCGGTTGTACTGGCAGGTGAAATCACAACAACTGCAAATGTCGATTTTGAAGCCGTTGTTCGTCAAACCGTAAATGGCATTGGTTACCATCATTCTGACTTAGGTTTTGATGGTTCAACCTGTGCGGTCATTAACATGATTGGTAAACAATCACCTGAAATTGCACAAGGTGTAGACCGTCAAAAGCCTGAAGATCAAGGCGCAGGTGACCAAGGTTTGATGTTTGGTTACGCCAGCCGTGAAACTGATGTATTAATGCCTGCCCCAATTTCTTACGCACACCGCTTAATGGAAAAGCAAGCTGAATTACGTCGCAGTGGTGCTTTGCCGTGGTTACGCCCAGATGCAAAAAGTCAGGTGACTTTTGCTTATGAAAATGGTGTGCCTGTACGTTTGGACGCGGTGGTGTTATCTACTCAGCATGATCCTGAAATTTCTCAAATTCAGCTTAAAGAAGCGGTAATTGAAGAAATTGTGAAAAAAGTGATTCCTGCAGAAATGTTCCATGCAGACACCAAATTCCACATCAACCCAACAGGTATGTTTGTGATTGGCGGTCCTGTAGGTGACTGCGGCTTAACAGGTCGTAAAATCATTGTCGATACTTACGGCGGCATGGCGCGTCATGGTGGTGGTGCATTCTCTGGTAAAGACCCATCTAAAGTTGACCGTTCTGCTGCTTACGCAGGCCGTTATGTTGCCAAAAATATTGTGGCAGCTGGCTTGGCAGACAAATGTGAAATTCAGGTGTCTTATGCTATTGGTGTTGCAGAGCCAACATCAATTTCAATCAACACCTTCAACACTGCAAAAGTGGCAGATGAGTTGATTATTGCTTTAGTACGTGAACACTTCGATTTACGTCCATACGGCATTACCAACATGTTGAACCTGTTACAACCAATGTATAAACAGACTGCAGCTTATGGCCACTTTGGTCGTCAAGGTTCTGACACTGCATTTACATGGGAAAAAACCGACAAAGTTGAAGCATTAAAAGCCTCTGCAGGTCTGTAATGTAAAACTTTTCAGTTTTATCAAGCTCACTTCGGTGGGCTTTTTTATGCCTAAAATTTAGCTGTCAAACCACAATATACAAAATACGAATATGTTATAGTGAATCATTCCTGAGATTTTTTAAATACTCATCTAAGATAATGATGTAGGAGTTTATTATGGCGGTTATTCTTCAAGTCGATTTCCCTTCTGAAGGCCCATTTGGCGAAAGCATGAGCCAAGCGTACCGTGAACTTGCAGAAAGCATTAACCTAGAAACTGGCATGCTTTGGAAAATTTGGACTGAGAACAGTCAAACACAGGAAGCCGGTGGAATCTATCTGTTTGATCATGCGGCCAATGCTGAACGCTATTTAAAAATGCACACTGCACGTTTAGAAAGTTTTGGCGTGAAGAATATTCGTGGCAAGATTTTTGAGGTGAATGCTGCACTGTCTGCAATCAACCAAGCTGACTTCTTAAGTCGCTAATCTTTTTAAATTGCTCATCCATATTGAAGAATAAAATGGTGAGTCTCTTCAATATTGAAAAAACAGTTGAATAAAATCCTGAGCCATTTAATGATTCAGGATTTTTTGAAATCTTGTATAGACGAAATAAGCGTTAAGCTTGGATGCAGCACTTATTGCGTACGAATCACCTCAAGCACCGATTGTTGCACGGGCACTTCTTGATGATCTTGCAAATAAACATGCACGACTTTAAACACAACGGCTGCTGCCAAGCATGCCAAAATACAGAATAACCAGAAACCATAAGGACTACGAATATTGTGTGAACCACAAGTACCACATTCTTTTTCTGATGATTCCACCACCCGATTGCAACATGCGCAACGATACTGATGATACAGCATAGGTATTCTCCTACTTCACTGTAATTCTTGTTTTTATTGTTACACCATCTACCCTGATGCAGTGTAATTTTGTTTAAGCAACTGTGACACTTTGTAGCCTGCATCCTTTGGATGATTTAACTGACACAATCGCTTGTGAATTAGAATGTCAAAGTTCTGCTATTCGCGCAAATCGTATTTTTGAATAAACAGTCACTTTATCCATCTAAAATAGGTATGCCATGCTAAAATTCTGCATGCTCGATTACTTGAAGTTTAGACTCAAGCTTGGCTTTCAGCACATATTTTTTTATTACACGGAGTAAAGTTAAAGTGGTGCAACTCATTAAAAAAGGTGGCTTGCGAGAACGTGCCAACCGTAGTCGTAAATACCAAGGTTCGGAAAATACCGAAGCAACTTTGCAATCAAACCGTACTTATCAGCCCAATCATTTAGATAAAACTGAAAACACGACTGCAACCGAAATACTGAATGAAAAATCGTCAAACTTGGCTTTGGACAACATCAAATCATCTAACTAATTGGCATCAAAACCTATGTTTTAAAACATACGCAGTGCATCTAACCACAACCACACAGCAAATAATAAAAATAATCCGCCCGAGACCATATCAATATAACTGCCTGAACGCTGATATAACTTTTTCATTTTTGGTGTAGAAAGTAGCAACATAAATAGTGTAAATGTCACAAAAGTTTGGATTGGAATAATCACTGCCAATTGGGCTTTCAAAGATGCACTTGCCGATGAACTCAACGCCAAAGCAAATACACTACTAAAATAAATTAAGGTTTTCGGATTAGATAAATTGGTGAATAGCCCCAATAAAAAGTAGTTTTTTGCGGCTGGAATTTGCACTTGAGTATCATCAAACTGTTTGCGCTGCTGCCAACTATGCCAACCGCCCGACAACATGCCCCATCCCATTTTGGCAAGAAATAAACCGCCAATCAGCATTAAGACTTGCTGAATCCAAGGAAATTGCTGCACCAAAACCGTAAAACCTAATAAGGTCAGCACCACCCACACCACAATCCCTGATGAAATACCCGCAATAATCTGCAAGGTATTACGGCGGGTATTGCTGGCTGCACTTTTGGCAATTAATAAAACATCTGGTCCTGGACTAAGCTGTGCCACAAAATGCAGCGCACAAATGGTGAATAACAAAGACATAAATACATCAGGAGAATTGAAAATCCGATTATACCTTGTGCGGTAGGAGAATAAATAAGGCTTTAAATGCACACCTCAATGTTTAAACACTCACGTGCATATTCACCAAAAAATACCCATAAAAAAACCGAATCAGCACGATTCGGTTTGATCTCAAGCATCACCCATATTATTTAGGTGGATTGACATCTTTCATTTCAATTTTTTTCGCATCGGGGGTAATTTCACGTGCTTCACCATCAATAATACTGGAATCACGACCACCGCCCTGCTGATTTTGCATGTCTTGCATTTGGCGCATTAAATCTGCAAACGGGTTTTGACCTGCTCCGCCCATGCCATTCATATCGCCCATCATGCCACCCATCATTTGATCCATCATGGCTTGCTGACGTTTCATCATGGCTTTCATCATTGCCGCTTTAAAGGCATTTTGTACGGCAGGAATCATGACCAGCAATGCCAAAACATCGCTGATTAATCCTGGAATCATCAATAAAAAACCCGCAAAAATTTTAGGTAAATTATTACTCAGCGCAGGATCGGCACTCATCTGCCCCATTTGCATTTGCTGCATTTGTGGCATCACGCCTGCAGAATATTTACGAATCAGGTTCAAACCAATGAAGAAAGCAGCGACAAACCAAAAGAACACGTACCACATGCTCCCCACTAGGTCGCCCACACCAATCCAGACGAAGACTTCAAGAACTAAGCCAATTAGAACAATAAGAAATAATTTCATGAAAATTAATCTAATCTCAACAAAATAAATAAAATGCAGTAACCAAGTGCTTCATCGGGATCAAGCTTTTTTGATTCGCTGTTGTTTCAATATGGGCATTATTGTATTTTTAAAGGTTAAGTCTGTCATTAATATTTCCATCATCACCCAATAACAGACTTAATACGTCTATATATTTAAACGATAAAGATAAAAATATGCGGCATAAGCCAATAATAACCACAACGCAATAAAAACTGATGCTGCAATATAACTGCTCGGTTTTTGACTGATCGCATCGGCTTGTAAACGACAGCGCTGCATTACCTCTGCAGGTACTAAACGCAATACCAACATGATGCCCAATGGCACTAAAATCAAATCATCCAAATAACCCAAAACAGGTATAAAGTCTGGAATTAAATCAATGGGAGAAATAGCATAAGCAGCAACCAACAATGCCAAAAGCTTTGCCATAACCGGTGTTTCAGGATCACGTGCTGCAAACCACACCGCATAAACATCTCGTTTAATTTGCTTCGCCCACTGTTTTAGCCTATTAATCCACTTCATTGCCGCTCTCATTTGCTACCGTATATAAAATATACGCCTCAAAACTTAAAATAAAATGAAGTCCAAAATTGAAAATATGGCAAAGGATACATGCTAATTGTTTAAACGGCAGCTTACTGACCGAATGTTTTGAAATTACTCCACACAAAAGAGATTTAAACTCCTATAATTCAACTTGATTTAATTTTTTAAGGCTTGGCATGTCACTTATTATTGGAATCGACCCTGGTTCTCGTCTAACGGGCTACGGCATTATTGAACGTGATGGCGCTAAATTACGTTTTGTAGATGCAGGAACCATTCGCACCGAAACCAGTGAAATGCCTGAACGCTTAAAACGGATTTTTGCAGGGATTGAACGGATTGTGAAATTTCATGGCCCGACTGAAGCTGCAGTTGAACAAGTGTTTATGGCGCAAAACCCAGACTCTGCCTTGAAATTGGGACAGGCTCGTGGTGCAGCGATTGCCGCTTTGGTGAATTTAGATTTACAAGTGGCGGAATATACCGCCCGTCAAATTAAACAATCTGTCGTGGGTTATGGCGCTGCCGATAAAGAACAAGTACAAATGATGGTCATGAAACTATTAAATCTATCCATTAAACCACAACAAGATGCTGCCGATGCTTTGGCTGCTGCAATTTGCCATGCTCATGCATCAGGCAGCATGACCAAATTGGCTGTGCTCAATGCCTTGGGCGGTATGGCTCGCGGACGTAGTCGTTCAAGCTCCAGACGTCGCTAAATCAGCATCGCCATCGCTTATATTTTACCGATTCACAACCTGATAAATCGCTTGGCTCATGTGCTGTGCCTGTAAACCGCGCATGCCCTGCTGTGCCAATACATCCCCCGCCAAGGCATGTAACATGACAATTTCATGCAATTGAATTTTATGATGAAACTGGGCTTTTAAACTGGCAATCATGCCTGCCAACACATCGCCCATACCACCTGTACCCATACCAGGATTGCCTGCGGTACAAATCCACAATGAACTTGCTTGCGGTTCTGTAGATGCAGCTTGCAAAGTCAAACTACCTGAACCTTTTAACACCCAATCGCCTGCATAGCGTTGCTGCAATTGCTGAATCGCGGCAATACGGTCTGCTTCAATGGCTGCAACCGTAGTATTGAGCAAGGTCGCAGCCTCACCTGAATGTGGTGTGGCATAACTGTTCGGTTTTAGTTGGGCTGGATGATGCGATGAATGCGCTTGTTTCGCCAAAAACCACAAGGCATCGGCATCGTAAACTACTTCTACCTCGGACTGATTTAGTGCGGCAAACCAGTCTGCATAATGCTGTTCTGCCCAAGCATCTCGTCCTAGTCCCATCCCTAAACTCACGGCATCGACCTGTGAAATTAAGTGCTGAATTTCTGCGCCTGTCAGTGCGTCTATATCCCGCAACATTAAATTCGGCGCACGGCTTAATATCGCCACATGATGTTTGGCATGACAGACCACAGTCACTTTCCCTGCACCTGCGCTTGATGCGGCTTCTGCAGCCATCATCACCGCACCACCCATTTGCGCATGTCCGCCCACAATCAACACATGCCCATAACTGCCTTTGTGTCCAAAAGCCTGCCGTGCGGGTAATTGAATCAAATGTGGTGTGAGTTGGGCCAACGCTTTGAGTTCTGCATCGGCTGGAATCAAATCCAGCACATCGACCAGTCCAGTATATTCCTGTGCCTGCCCTGTAAATAACCCTGCTTTCAAACCCAAAGCTGTAAAGGTGTAATCGGCTTTAATTGCACATGGCAATGGCTGCCCCGTGTTGGCATTTAAACCGCTTGGAATATCAACCGCAATTTTTAAACCCGCTTGTTGATTCATTGCGTGAATAAGCGACTGCCACTCATCATTTAAAGGACGATCTAAACCAATACCAAATAATGCATCAATATAGCAGTCATAACTTTGTTGAAATGCAAAACCTTGAATTATATTGACTTGTTCTGTCTGAGCTTCTAAAAAAGCCTGATGTAAATCTGCCGATGAACCGCGTGTTGCGGCATAAATATCGACTTGAAAACCTGCTTGTTTTAAATATTTTGCAGTTAAATAGCCATCGCCTGCGTTATTGCCTTGTCCACAACACACAGCAATTTTTTGTATTGTAGATGGCTGTTTTGCAAAAATTTTGCGAATTTGTAAATGCAGTGTCCACGCCACTTGCTGCATTAAACCGTAAGAACTATTTTGACGGGCAAACCAGCGCTGCTCCCACGCTTGAATACTTTGACTATGATAAACAGGGCTATGGTACACTTGCTGCGGCATTTTCTTCCCTTCTATTTTGTTATGGCAACATCCACCACTTCAGCACATATTTCTCTGCATCAAGACGATCCAGCCGCCTTGAAAGCGTGGATTAAAGCTCAAGCTTTGGCGCTTGGTTTTGCTGATTGTGTCATTGCCAAACCAGATGCTCAAGCAGAATTAGCACGTTTTCAGGAATATTTAAAACGTGGCTATCATGGCGATATGAAGTTTCTAGAAGAAAATTTAGACAAGCGCGCTAATCCCACACTGTTAGTCCCGAATACAAAAAGTATTATTTGTGTGCGGATGAATTATTTGGTGGAAACACCACGTCCACGACACATTCCCGATGCACCTAACTCTGCAATTATTGCCCGTTATGCACGTGGGCGCGATTATCACAAAGTCATGCGCGGACGCCTAAAAACTCTTGCCACCCGTATTCGTGAAAAAGTGGGCGAGTTTGAATCACGCCCCTTTGCGGACTCAGCCCCGATTTTTGAAAAGTCGTTGGCTGAAAGTGCTGGCATGGGTTGGACAGGTAAACATACCTTACTGATTCATAAAAAATCTGGGTCATTTTTTGTATTGGGTGAGCTGTTTACTTCACTAGATTTGCCTTTTGATCCACCTGCAACATCGCATTGCGGCTCTTGCACAGCCTGCATCGACATTTGCCCAACGCAAGCCATTGTTGAACCTTATATGTTAGATGCGCGTAAATGTATTGCTTATTTGACCATTGAATATCAGGGTATCATTCCTGAAGAATTACGTCGTGGCATTGGTAATCGGGTGTTTGGTTGTGATGATTGCCAACTGATTTGCCCGTGGAATAGCTTTGCTCAAGTCACCACGGTGGAGGATTTTCATCCCCGACATGCCTTAGATCAGGTCAGCTTGCTAGATTTATGGCAATGGGATGAAAGCACATTTTTAGCCAAAACCGAAGGTAGTCCATTACGTCGTACAGGCTATCAAAGTTTTATGCGTAATATTGCAATCGGGCTTGGAAATGCCCCATTTTCAGCACAGATTTTACAAACTTTGCAGCAAACGCGTGCACAGCATAATGAGATTGTGCAAATCCATATTGATTGGGCGATTCAGGAACAACTCCTTAAACAGTCTAAATTTTAAACAAAAATCATATCCAAAACCGTGCGATATTTTGACTGCAGGTTACTTGCCAATTTATGCAGTTAACTGAATTTTAGTGACCAATTCATTGCAAAATAAAAATCCATAAAAATAAATTTTGCAGCTAAATAACAGTAAAATTGCTTAAGTTTGCGACTAAATCGACTGCATATTTTTGTTTCCACACTGTCGAATATTAGCCATGAAATTGGGAGATTATGCCTTTCTGATTCAAACTATTTGTGTATGATACAGACTATGAATAATAGGGATGATGGACTTTTACTTATGTCAGTACGCAATGATTGGACTCGAGAAGAAATTCAGCAGTTATATGAACAACCTTTTCTGGATTTAGTCTTTGAAGCACAGCGTGTGCATCGCCAACATTTTGCTGCCAATACCGTACAAGTCAGTACCTTATTGTCTATTAAAACAGGCAAATGCCCTGAGGACTGCAAATATTGCTCGCAATCTGCGCATTATGATTCACAGCTTGAAGCTGAAAAACGTATTGCAGTGGATAAAGTCATTCAGGAAGCCAAAGAAGCTTTAGCATCAGGTTCTTCACGTTTTTGTATGGGCGCTGCTTGGCGTAATCCGCATGAACGCGATATGCCGTATGTTCTAGAAATGGTGCGTGAAGTCAAAGCTCTAGGCTTAGAAACTTGCATGACTTTAGGGATGTTGAATCAATCTCAGGCAGAACGCTTAAAAGATGCAGGTTTGGATTATTACAACCACAACCTAGACACATCGCGTGAATATTATCCGAATGTCATTAGTACTCGTAGCTTTGATGACCGCTTAAATACTTTGGATATTGTGCGTCAAACAGGTATGAAAGTGTGTAGTGGCGGTATTGTCGGTTTAGGTGAAGATACCCAAGACCGTATTGGTTTGTTACATGAATTGGCGACTTTACCGTTACACCCTGAATCTGTGCCAATCAATATGTTAGTTCCGATTGAAGGTACACCACTGGCTGAAGTCGAAAAGCTAGATGTGATTGAATGGATTCGTACTATTGCAGTTGCACGTATTATCATGCCAAACAGCTATATTCGTTTGTCTGCAGGGCGTGAATCGTTGTCTGATTCAGATCAGGCGTTGGCATTTATGGCAGGTGCGAACTCGTTATTCTCAGGTGAAAAGCTTTTAACCACACCAAACGCAGGCGAAGGCAAAGACAAACAATTGTTCCAAAAGTTAGGCTTAGTGCCTGAACGTGCTAAACCAACGGTTTCTGAATTGTCGGTAGATGCGATGGCAATGGCTTAAAGTTTTAGCATCCATCCAAATGTACAAAGTCCCGCAAAGGGACTTTGTTTTTTATGCAGCAAAATAAGTTTATGCGGCAATGCTTTTAAGAGGTGATTAAAATTCCGTAACTGGCATTTAAATACTGCCCTGTTTTAATAATATCTACCCCGTTGGCATGTTCTACCGTCAGTTGTTGCTGAATCGCATCATAATAAAACCGATCATAACAGTCCTGATGATGCAGCAACCACGTCAAAGTATCTGCTAGATTGTCATCTACAATATACGTTTTTTCTTGAAAGTTTTTAGCCATAAATACGGTCAGTTCAATATTTCTAGGTACTGGATTTTAAGCGGAATACCTTGTGGGATAAAGTGTGCGGAGGATAGAAAATTTAATTGTGCACTTGTATAAATCAAACTTCGTACAGCATGAGAAGTCTCCCCACCAAAAGAGGTGGGAATGATATATGTAGTTTTGAAGATGGATAAGTGCAGTCTAATCTATACATGCAGGCAAGACTAAGCAAAATATTCAGGCTATTAGCCTAAAATAAAAAAGTGAGTCATAAAGACTCACTTGGTTTTAATACAGATTCAATACTTAACATTATTGTGTCTTAGAATCCCCACACTTACGACACTCTAAATGCGCCCCGATTTCTTCCATTGCGTCATATTCATAAATATGGATACAGAAAATTTGCTTTAACAGTTTGATCATAAATGACATTCCTTTTGATTTTTATACATCACGTTTGTGATCTCATCCTGAGATACAAATGCCATCAAGGCTGATTGACATAAACTACTATTATCATATTTAAAAAAAATAGCAAATCTAATTTAGGAACTTTCCGACAAATGACAAATTCATCTGCATACTTGCTGAAATTGAGTGCATAAATAGCTGTAAATTCATTCGCTTATATTATTTCAATTTTCAGCGCACTTGAAACAAGAAAAACTGCTCAAAAGCTAATTTATTAAAAACCAAAGAATCGCAATAGCCAATAACATCATGCTTTCTGTTATTTCAATACTCGCACCAACGGTATCGCCCGTAATTCCACCTAAACGCTGCATAAATTTATATCGCAAATACAAGGTGCCAAGGATAAAAGTCAGAACGGTCACCAAACCCACCCATCCCCAAAGCACTCCTGCAAGCAAGGTCAATGCGATCACAATTTTTGTGCCTGTTTTAGGCAAATGTGCCTGAATAGCAGTGCCTAAACCATTGGCACGTAAATAAGGCGTGCTTAAAAATAAAACCAAAGCGCTTAATCGTCCCAATACGGGTACAAACAGCAAAAATGCCAAATACTGTTGTTCGAGCAATACATACAACGCAGACCATTTTAATAAACAGCAGATCAGTAAGCTCAATACTCCAATCGGGCCGCTGCTTGGGTCTTTCATGATGTTTAAGCTACGTTCAGGATCACCAAAACCGCCGACCCATGCATCGGCAGTATCAGCCAGTCCATCTAAATGTAAACCACCTGTCAGCCAAATCCAGAGCACTAAAATTAAGCTGCTACTCAGAACCAAAGGCAAGAATTGCAATAAATGCGCCATCCCCCACAGCGCAGCTCCAATTAGTAAGCCAACGAGCGGATAAAACAGCAGTGATTGTGCATTTTGCGCTGCAGTTGGCATCTGTTTTAAAGAAACAGGAAAAGTGCTCAGGAATTGCAAGGCAATCCAAAAAGGTGTCATGTTTGCCCCTGCATGCAAATGTTGCCATTGGGATGTAACTGGAATGAACTCAATTGCCCCAACGCTGCAGACATTTTTAAAATATCGTCTAAAGATTTTTTCTGCGCCAATACTTTGAGCAATTTAATTACCCCGCCATGCGTGACCAATAACACACGTTTAGGTTGTTGCTCGAGTTGTTGTAAATATTGGTTGAGATCGGACAGACCTTGCAAAACGCGCTGCTGAAAATTTAGCAAAGATTCTGCTTGTGGCGGACTAAATTGGGTCGGTGTCATCCAAAATTTAGCTAAATCTTCAGGGTATTGTTCATATAAGGTTTGAGTGGAAATAGCTTCCCATGCACCAAAATGCATTTCCTGAAATTGTGCATCAATATACAGTGGCAATTGCTGTGCTTGCGCAAAGGTCTGAGCAACCTGCAGACAACGCTGTAAAGGTGAACTTGCCACAACATCCCATCGCTGTCCTGTAGCTATTGCCGTGTTTAAAGTCTGCTGCATGTCTTGCCAACCTTTTAAAGTCAAAGCATCATCGGTTGAGCCACGCAAAGTATGACCCAATTCTGTTTCGCCATGTCTTAATAGGTCTAGCATGATCATAAAGATACTTTCTCACCAATAACCGCAGCTTCGGCAAAAGTCGCCATTTGATTATGCAAGGCACAGGCCAGTTGGATAATGCCCAATGCCGCGCCCGCACCGCTGCCCTCACCTAAGCGTAAATTTAGATGCAGCAAGGCTTGTGCACCTAATGCTTCTAATAAGCGACGATGTCCATATTCAGCCGATTGATGCCCAAACAACATCCATTCTCGGACTTGAGGATTTAAACGCACTGCAACTAATGCAGCAGCACTGCTGATAAAACCATCCACCACCATCGGCAAGCCCAACTGCGCACAGCGAATATACGCGCCCACCATTGCAGCGACCTCCAATCCACCAACTGCACATAAGGCTTTAAAAGCATCATCTTGCACATAGTTCTGATGTAGAGCTAAAGCAGCATCAATCACCTGTTTTTTATGTTGCAATTGTGCAGTGTCAATTCCTGTGCCTATGCCAGTCAAGGCTTCAGCAGGTTCTTGTAATAAAAAGCAAGACAAGGCTGATGCCGAACAGGTATTTCCAATACCCATTTCACCTGCGACATAAATCGAGGCCTGCTGTGCGATGGCATCTTCCACACTTTGACGTCCAAGTGCCATCGCATCTGCACACGCTTGTTCAGTCATGGCGCGGGTTTTAGCAAAATTCGCTGTGCCTGCACGAATACAATGCCGCTCTACTCCTGCATATTCATACGCTTCCCCGACCGAGCCGCAATCCACCACTTGTAAATGCGCCTGATATTGTCGGGCGATGACGCTGATACATGCCCCACCTGTGGCAAAATTTTGTAGCATTTGCCGAGTCACGGCTTGGGGATAGGCGGAAATATTTTCTTCCATCACGCCATGATCGCCTGCGAAAATACATATCCACGGACGCTCAATATTCGGCTGCGTTGTTCCTTGCAAAGCCGCCAGTTGAATCGCAATATTTTCCAATGCTGCCAATGAACCTGTTGGTTTGGTCAATTGAAGTTGTCGTGCAATTGCCTGTTGTTTCATCTGTTCATTTGGCTTTTGACACGCTGCAAACCACCAAGTCATTTCTTCTCTCCTTTTAAAAGCATTGGAAAACCTGCGACACAGAACTGCACTTTGTCTGCAATTTGTCCCAATTGCTGATGTAATCGCCCTGTTTCATCGACAAATTTTCGGGTTATTTCGCCCATCGGTACAACGCCCAAACCTGTTTCATTGCTCACTAAAATAATATCGGCTTGCAACTGAGGTAAAACTTCGAGCAATGCTGAAATTTGTTGTTCGGCAAAGCTTTCTGCAGATTGCATCAACAAATTACTCATCCACAAGGTCAGACAATCTACTAAAATCACAGCATTCGGATGATCCAGCATCTTTAACTGCTCCGCCAAATACAAAGACTCTTCGCACAATTGCCAAGTCTGCGGACGCTGTTGTTGATGATGCTGAATCCGCGCCTGCATTTCTGCATCGCCCGCTTGTGCAGTTGCTACATAAATGACGGATTTGCCAAGTTGCTGCGCGGTTTGCTCAGCCATACGGCTTTTACCCGAACGCGCACCGCCCAAAATAAGTTGAATCACATGTGCTCCAAAGGAAATTGATGCGTGCTAAATAGCTGACCTTGTAAAGTGTGTGCCTGATAATAACCAAAATTTAAATGATGGATATCTAAATCGAAATATTGCACGGGGAGATTTTGAATACGCTGCAAAATCAAATTGGTTGAACACGCTGTTTGATATAAACCCAAAGTAATATGTGGATGATACTGTAAAGCTGCGATTTCAGCCCCGCCTACGCTAAGTGCCTGACGTATACGCGCCAGTTGCTGTGATTGATCTTGCACTTCTACAAATAAAGCACTATCAAAACTATTGATGCCGCCCACTTTCAGTTGAAAAGGCTCTAGTTGCAACTGCTGTAAGGCTTGAACTTGTTGTTGAAATTGTGACTCGAGAAAGTCATCTTCCCAATGCTTTTTTGCTGCATAAAACCCACAAATATATAAGGTGATATGAAACTGGCGAGTGTTTGGGCGAAATAATACATCTGAAAATTGCTGTTTTAATTGTTGTAAATAACATTCTAAAGCTGGATGTTGAACAGCTAAATACCAAAGCACATAACGCTCACGCCCACGATGCCATTCAGGATAATCATGCTGCTGTGTTGGAATAACGTACTGATTGGCTTGAATAAACACGGGATAATTCAATGAATTAAAACAGCTTATGGTAAAACATTCACAACTGAATAGACATGAAAATCATGCAATTTGAGGTGAATATTTTTCAGTTTGGTATTTTAACCATCTACATCATTTAAATAATTTTGATTTTAATGAGATGGATAAATTCAGAAGATGGCTGAAACAGGTCTGCAATGTTATGCTGAAATGAAGATGATATTTTCTAATCTACATAAGACATTACATTAATGTGAAGTTATATCCCATCAGGATCGGTACAACTGGAGTTTATGATGCAACAAGAATTGATCTGTTATAAACAACTTCCTATTTGGAATCATGACTCAATTCCACAAGGGTTTAAAAAACAACATAATACCCAAGTCGGCACATGGGCGAAGTTGACTATTTTAAAAGGTGAATTGCATTTTTCGATGCTACATGAATCTGGTGAAGTACATTCTGAGCATGTTTTTTCTGTGGAAAATCAACCACCTTTTATTGAACCACAAGTGTGGCATAAAATTGTATCTGCCAGTGATGATATTGAATGTCAGCTCAGTTTTTATTGTTTGCCTCAAGATTATTTTGTTAAAAAATACAAATTAAGCCCAACACATTCTGAAATTTTAGAGGCGCTTCCGCAGTTAAACGCGGGTAAAGCTTTGGATGTTGGCTGTGGTACAGGCCGAAATGCGCTATATTTGAGCCAAAATGGTTTTCAAGTGGATGCTTGGGATGTGAACCCAGTGAGTATCCAAAAATTAAATGAAATTATTGCTGCAGAACAGATTTCATCTATTCAAACTGCTGTTCGGGATTTCAATCAGGATGCCACTATTACTGGTGAATATGACTTCATCAACTGTATCGTAGTAATGATGTTTTTGGCGCCTGAAACTATCCCTCCTCTTATTCAGCATATGCAGCAAGCGACCAAACCTCAAGGCTTTAACTTAATTGTTTGCGCGATGAATACTGAAGATTACCCTGTGCAACAGGACTTCCCTTTTAGTTTTAAAGCGGGTGAGTTAAGTGCTTATTATGCTGATTGGGATATTGTGAAATACAATGAAAATGTCGGTGAATTGCACCGTAAAGATGCAGATGGTAATCGAATTAAACAGCGTTTTGCGACATTGTTGGCGAGGAAAAAGTAGAATCACAAAAGAAATTTGAAACAGATGATCTTTTTTAGCTGCTCGCAAACGAGGAGTTGTTTGTCCTAGATACTGCCTAGGATCAAGGGTTCATATGTTATTCTGTAGTGAGGTATACAATTATTAAGGTAACTTATGAAAATAGCGAATACGAAATTACTAGCTGGTGCTTGTATGGCCCTAACTTTAACTATGCTTAGCCCTGCCGTACTTGCAAATGATAACAATGATATACGAAAGATTGTAGTAGTTAACTTTGCAAAAAAAGCTTACTCTGCAAATTATTACGGAAGGATAGATGGATACAAGTATGATTCCTACAAATTTTATGCTAAAAAAGGGCAAAAGTTAAAAGTGAAGTTGACTGGAGGAAATGTTGAAACTTACTTATGGGGTAATCAATTAAAAGACTCCATCAGTCTTGGAGAATATTCTCCAGAGCTTGATGATAATGGTATTTATATTTTACCTGCGTCAGGTGAGTATGAAATTAGAGTATTTCAACCTAGATCACAAGCAAGAAAAGATAAAAAACCTCAATACTGGATGAGTATTAACATCAAATAAAGAATTGCTAGATTCGTTTAAGTTTTAATACAAGGGTTCAAAACTAAGGGTTCAAAACTATTGCCAGTTAAACTGGGGCGTGATTTTTACGTGTATGGAGACTGTAAATAAAACTGTATTTACACAGAATTATTTACACCCTCATCAAATTCTTAAGAAATTTGCATCCTAATCAGAATCATATTTCTGACAATAAAAAAACTGTATGAATTGCATTCGGTTTTTTTCTGTGATGAACTTACATCTCTGCAATCACACCTAAAATCCCCGTAATAATCATTTCAATCGCAATAGTACCAATCAGTAACGCAGATAATCGACCTACAATATCCACATAACGGTCTATATATTTGGCATGCTTATACCTGAGATGATCATGCGCAAACTTCATCAAAATCATTAAACTACAGGTTAGCGCCAAGGTGAGGAAAATTACCAGCGCAGCCCCACTAATGGGCAAAGTCATGCCTGTTACCACGGCGGCACTAATCGTCCCCGGTCCAATCATGAAGGGCATAGCAATGGTACCTGCCAAATGTTCAGGTGCTCCCCGCATCTCACCGATGGTGTCTGCACCTTGAAACACATAGCGATAACCAATCACCAAGAAAATGAGCCCACCAAAGATTTGAAATGCCTCAAACCGCACATTCAAATATTTGCTGAAAATAGCTTCACCACCCCATGCAAACAGCATAAATACCGCATAAGCAATTAAACAGCCTTGAATCAGGGCTTTATTAAACACTTTTGCTTCTGAATTACGAATCATGCCAATCATGTAAATGCTCATCAAAAATGGATTAAGCAATGAAAAGAACAACGCAAAAGCATGTAAATATGAGATATACATGGTGTCCCCTGATTAACTTTGTGGGTCTGGAAATAACGGACGATTTCCAGGACTGATTCGGTTTATATGTAAGAAGGTCATATGTCGTTCGTATCTGTCTAGAATGTCATTAATAACTTGCTCTTTGGTGTAACCAACCAAATCGTTGCCTTGTGAACCTTCATAAAGATAGGTTTCCAAACGAAAATAAAACCGTTTACCCAACTTACCACGTTCACTAAATGTGGGTGCGATATAACGTACTGGCCAGATTTGATAAACAAAGTTCTGTTCTTCTTCCAAATGAATAATCAAATCTAAATGATATAAAGTTGGATCTTGCTCTAATGCACTTTCCTGAACGTCAATATTCACGCCTCTTTTTTGCATTTCTTCTGCGACGGCCAGCACGGCGGGGCGGCATATTTCATCCAGCATGCGTTTGGTATCGCTGGTTCCAGGATGATGCATAACCCGTGACAAGCGTTTTTTCCAGTTCAGAATATCTACATTACCCACCACAGGTGCTGCATTCAAACTGCTACTGGCTTGTCGATAATCTTCAAGTCTTAAAGATTTATATAAACCTGCCATCACCAAGAACATAACAAAACTAAAAGGCAACCCCATGATAATAGTTGCATTTTGCAAAGCAGTAATCCCATTGGTCATCAACATGGCCAAGGTCAGCAAGCCAATGGCAATAGCCCAAAATACACTGAGCCAGCGTGGTGCATCATGGTCGACATTGGTAAATTGTGTGGTGAAATTCCCTAAGACCAATGCACCTGAGTCGGCTGAAGTCACATAAAATAACAACCCTGTAATGGTTGCGATGCCTGCAATAAAAGGAAAATACGGATATTGAGCCAACAAGTCGTAGAAACCGTGTGCTGGATTGGCAATGACGGTTTGAGCCAATGCCAGATTTCCATCAAAAATCACATTGTATAATGCACTATTTCCGAAAATTGACAGCCACGTTAGGGTAAAAATTAACGGAATGATTAAGGTACCACTGACAAACTCACGAATGGTACGCCCACGAGAAATACGTGCAAGAAAGAGTCCCACAAAAGGTGACCAAGCCACCCACCAAGCCCAGAAGAATAGCGTCCAACTGTTCATCCATTCTTTGGGTTGCTGAAAGGCAAAACTTTCCAAGGTCATACTTGGGAAACGGCTAATGTAATCGCCAATATTTTGCACAAAAGTATTGAGTAAAAATTCTGTATTGCCGAGGAATAAAATAAACAGCATCAAACCCACGGATACATAAATATTCACTTCCGAGAGTATGCGCAGACCTTTATTTACACCTGAAGTCACCGAAATAATGGTCATCACTACAGCAACACCAATTAGGGATGCCTGCATCCACAGATTTTCAGGTAAATCGAACAGTACATGTAAACCGTAATTCAGTTGCACGACACCAATACCGCAGGTGGTCGCAATACCGAAAATCGTCCCGATCACCGCGGCAGTATCCACACTATGTCCAATCGGACCATGAATTTTTTGACCAAAAATCGGATAAAGCGCGGAACGGATGGTGAGTGGCAAATTGTAGCGATAGCTGAAATATCCCAATGCCATGCCTATCAAGGCGTACATGCACCATCCTGTCAGGCCATAATGGAATAAAGTCCAGACCATACTCTGGCGTGCAGCTTCAAAGGTCTGTCCTTCACCTACTGGTGGATGCATATAATGGGATAAAGGTTCAGCGACCGAGAAGAACATCAAATCGATACCAATCCCTGCTGAAAACAGCATGGCAGACCAACTGAGTAAACTAAATTCGGGTTTAGAATGTTTGGGGCCAAGCTTAATATCACCATAGCGTGAACAGGCAATAAAAATCACAAACACCATATACAGTGTGGCAGCCAGTAAATAGTACCAACTGAAGGTGGAACTGACCCATGCCAAAACTGCATTCAGCGTTTGATTGGCGAAGTCATTGAACAAAATGGTGGTAATTGAAAAAATTAAAATAATGAGAGCTGAAATATAAAAGACCACACCATTTAAACGGTCTTTTGGTGCTAATGTTTGATCATCAACTGCTCTTGGATTATCTGTTGCCATACAATCCTCAAGGAAGTAAATATAAGTTGAAAATCAATTTTTAAACTTCTCGCTGTCGAGAGCTTAAAAATCGATAAGTGCTATACGACAGTACTTTTGTCTCCGACAAAAATGCTATCTTCGTGTAACCGAATGTTTAGCCAGAATATAAAGATATGTGGCAGTGTAACAAATTCCCTAAATTTGCCCTGCTTACACAACCAATTCCAACATGAGAACGACATAAATAAACTGTTCTTCTCCTTAAACTCAATTTTTGTAGAAGCTTTTAGGTGTTGTATCCGATGTTTCAAGCAAGAACATAAAAAAATGCGCGTACTCTGCCACAGGTTCACCAAAACCAACTACAAATCTATCCATATGATAAATAAGCATTAATACTTAAAAAATTGAGAACAAACTTTGCAAAGCTGCATTCAATTTAAACAACATGATACTTTTAATTGATTGAACGTTCAATCAATTAAAAGTATCATAAAAAAATGCTATGATGTTTTCCATGTCAATAATTGAATCTAACACCTTTAAATCTAAGGTAAATTTTCTGGATTATCATGAATAAACGTAGAGTTAAACCTGAGCATGAACGTCGTGAAGAAATCATTCGCGCAGCCTATGAGGTCATTTACGAGGTGGGTTTATCCAATACCACTATTGCTCAAATTGCAAAAAAAGCCCAACTTTCTACAGGCATTGTGAGTCATTATTTTGGTGATAAGCAGGGTTTGATTGAAAGCTGTATGCGACAAATGCTCTTTGTCTTACGTGAAACTGCGGCAACCTATAAAGCCAAAGTTAGTCAGCCCACACCAGAAAATTTACTTAAGGCAATTATTGATGCCAACTTTGACATCAGTCAGGTGAATCAAACAGCGATGCGTGTCTGGTTAGATTTTTGGTCCGCCAGCATGCACATGCCCGATTTAGGTCGCTTGCAGCGAATAAATGACCAACGTCTTTATTCAAATTTAAAATTTCATTTACTGCAGATGATGCCTAAAGACAAAGCCAGCCATATCGCCAAAGGGCTTGCTGCTTTGATTGATGGTCTTTGGTTACGCGGCAGTTTAAGTGGTCATCAAGCATTTGATCGTGACTTGGCACGTTCTATTGCATACGACTATGTCGATATGCAACTTCGCTTAATACAACAGATACGGCAGGAACAGCAAAATGAATGATGCACAATTACATCAATTGTATATCCATGGACAGTATGTCAATGCCACTAGTGGTAAAACCTTCGATACGATTAACCCTGCTACAGGTCAAATCCTTGCGAGCGTGCAGCAAGCAAGTCAAGCCGATGTAGATGCGGCGGTTAAAAGTGCCCAACAAGGGCAACAAGTTTGGGCCGCCATGACGGCTGTTGAACGGGCACGTATTCTGCTGCGTGCCGTGGATATTTTACGTAAACGTAATGATGAGCTTGCCCGTCTAGAAACGCTCGATACGGGTAAAGCATACAGCGAAACCTCTAGTGTCGATATTGTAACTGGCGCGGATGTTCTCGAATATTATGCAGGTCTTGCAACTGCGATTCAGGGCGAACAAGTACCCCTGCGTGAAAGTAGTTTTTTCTATACCCGTCGCGAACCCTTAGGCGTTGTCGCGGGTATAGGCGCATGGAACTACCCTATTCAAATTGCGCTGTGGAAATCTGCACCTGCCTTAGCTGCGGGGAATGCCATGATTTTCAAACCCAGTGAAATTACGCCACTGACGGCCTTTAAGTTGGCTGAAATTTATACCGAAGCGGGTTTGCCTGCTGGGGTCTTTAACGTGGTTCAAGGGCTTGGACAAGAAGTCGGTCAATGGCTGACTGAACATCCAGAAATTGCCAAAATTTCCTTTACAGGTGGCGTGGAAACAGGCAAAAAAGTCATGTCCAGTGCAGCTGCATCCAGTTTAAAAGAAATTACCATGGAACTCGGCGGCAAGTCTCCGTTGATCATTTGCTCTGATGCCCCTCTTGACCGCGCTGCGGACATTGCAGTGATGGCAAATTTCTTTAGTTCGGGTCAGGTGTGCACCAACGGTACGCGTGTCTTTATTCCGCGCCACCTAAAAGTCGAGTTTGAACAGGCTGTACTCGAACGTGTTAAACGTATTCGTGTAGGTGACCCAATGTTGGCAGAAACCAATTTTGGTCCGCTCACCAGTTTCCCGCATATGGAAAAAGTCTTGTCTTATATTGAATTGGGCAAACAGCAAGGTGCGACACTTTTAATTGGGGGTGAACGAGCGACCTCTGCGGAACTGGCTCAGGGCGCTTATGTCATGCCAACTGTTTTTTCAGACTGTCATGACGACATGCGAATTGTACAAGATGAAATATTTGGACCTGTGATGAGTATTTTGACTTATGACAGCATCGAAGAAGTCATTCAACGTGCTAACCAGACCCCTTATGGTCTAGCGGCGGGGGTTGTAACACAAGATATCTCGCAAGCACATCGCATTATTCACCAACTTGAAGCGGGCATTTGCTGGGTTAACACTTGGGGCGAATCCCCTGCTGAAATGCCTGTCGGGGGCTATAAGCAATCGGGTGTGGGACGTGAAAACGGTTTGTCTACTTTGCAACATTATACCCGCATCAAATCCATTCAAGTCGAATTGGGCGATTATCACAGTATTTTCTAAACGCTAAATACTGACCTTTATTCTTTATTTTTCTGTTTTTACATCCTCAACTCAACATGTCGCCACGCTCTAATCGGGCGTGGTACTGCCATAGAAAAAGGATCATTATGCATTCTACACACTACGATTATATTATTATTGGCGCTGGCTCTGCAGGTAATGTTCTTGCTGCACGTTTAACCGAAGATGCCGATGTCTCTGTTTTATTACTAGAAGCTGGCGGACCTGACTACCGACTCGATTTTCGTACCCAAATGCCTGCTGCGTTGGCTTATCCACTGCAAGGGCGACGCTATAACTGGGCTTATTTAACTGACCCCGAACCGCATATGAATAACCGCCGCATGGAATGTGGACGCGGCAAAGGTTTGGGTGGATCTTCACTGATTAATGGCATGTGCTATATCCGTGGCAATGCCATGGACTTAGAACAGTGGTCAACTTTAAAAGGTTTAGAAAACTGGAGCTATGCCGATTGCCTGCCTTACTATCGAAAAGCAGAAAGTCGTGATATTGGCGCCAACGACTATCACGGTGATCATGGACCTGTAAGTGTTGCTACACCCAAAGCCAATAATAATGAGCTGTTTCATGCGATGGTAGACGCTGGCGTACAAGCAGGTTATCCACGTACAGATGATTTAAATGGCTATCAACAAGAAGGTTTTGGTCCTATGGATCGAACTGTCACGCCCAATGGTCGACGCGCCAGTACAGCCCGCGGATATCTGGATATGGCAAAGCAGCGGCCCAACTTGACTATCATGACGCATGCCACCACCCATAAAATTCTGTTTAGCGGCAAACAAGCAATTGGGGTGGAATACCTGCAAGGTGCAAATCGGCAACAGTTACATCAGGTCTATGCGAATAAAGAAGTTTTGCTCTGTGCAGGCGCAATTGCATCTCCGCAAATTTTACAACGTTCAGGTGTAGGCTCTAGCGAGTTACTGCGTGATCTAGATATTGAACTTGTCCATGATTTACCTGGTGTCGGAGAAAATTTACAAGACCATCTGGAAATGTATCTGCAATATAAATGCATAAAACCTGTTTCGCTCTACCCCGCCTTGAAATGGTATAACCAGCCTGCCATTGGTGCCGAATGGTTATTCAATGGAACTGGGATTGGCGCCAGCAACCAATTTGAAGCAGGGGGGTTTATTCGCTCTTCCGATGAATTTTCTTGGCCCAATATTCAGTTTCATTTCCTGCCTGTTGCGATTAACTACAATGGTAGCAACGCAGTCAAAGAACATGGCTTTCAAGCCCACGTCGGTTCTATGCGTTCACCCTCGCGTGGACGCATCAAATTAAAATCTAAAGATCCATTTGAACATCCAAGCATTCTGTTTAACTATATGTCTACAGAGCAAGATTGGCGCGAATTCCGCGATGCTATTCGGATTACACGTGAAATCATGCAACAACCCGCATTAGATCCTTATCGCGGTGAAGAAATTAGTCCGGGTAAACATTTAAGCAGTGATGCAGAATTGGATGACTTCGTACGCAATCATGCTGAAACGGCCTACCACCCTTCTTGTAGTTGCAAAATGGGCGAAGATGAAATGGCCGTGGTCGATGGTCAAGGGCGTGTACATGGTCTGCACAATTTACGTGTGGTTGATGCCTCAATTATGCCGTTAATTATCACAGGGAATTTGAATGCTACGACCATTATGATGGCTGAGAAAATTGCCGATCAAATTCGTGGACTACCAGCATTAGCTCGTTCTGATGCAGGTTTTTATCAAGCCCGTTCATCTGCATAATTTTCTCACACTCAAGCATGAGGAGAGTATTTTACCTCCTCATACTTCATCTGATTAAGGAATTAAACTTCCGTTTCTTTTTTTGCATTCATCCAACGATACAACACTGGTAATAGCACCAAGGTCAATAACGTCGAAGAAATAATTCCACCAATCACCACGGTCGCCAGTGGACGTTGAACCTCTGCCCCTGTGCCTGTGGCAAGCGCCATGGGAACAAAACCTAAGGACGCCACACAAGCGGTCATTAAAACAGGCCTTAATCGCAAAATCGCTCCCTGCCAAACGGCTTCATGCAGGCGATATTGCCCTCTTAGCTCTTTAATAAAGGTCAGCATGACCAAACCATTTAAGACGGCAACGCCAGACAAGGCAATGAAACCAATACCCGCCGACATTGACAAGGGAATGTCTCTTAACCACAAGAAAAGCACTCCGCCAGTTAGAGCAAATGGAACACCCGTGAACACCAACAAGCTTTCTTTGATGTTATGGAAAACGGCCATCAGCAAAATAAAGATTGTCAGTAACGCCAGTGGAATCACAATCTGCATTCGAGCCTGCGCCGAGGCCAGATTTTCAAACTGACCACCATATTCAATCCAGTAACCACTTGGTAGAGGATACTGCTTAAGCTGACTTTGTACTTCTGTGACAAAAGAGCCCAAATCACGCCCTTCCACATTCGCCGTGACAATCACACGCCGTTTGCCGTTTTCACGGCTGACTTGGTTGATGCCATCCATCATTTTTACAGTGGCAATATCGGTAAGTAAAATACTGCCACCATTTGGAAGCTGTATTGGCAGTTGCGCAATCCCACTGAGACTACGATCTTGCTCACTGAGCCGAATCACAAAGTCAAAACGGCGGTCACCCTGTAAAATTTCACCGACATTTTGTCCGCCAATGCTTGCTGACACATAGTCTTGTATAGTTTTGACACTTAAGCCATATTGAGCTGCTAAACTTTTATCAATTTCCACATTGAGCAAAGGTAAACCCGACGTTTGTTCAACTTTAACGGCGGTACTGCCTGAAACCTGTTGAATCAATTTACTGATTTTTTCAGCTTCCGCATTTAATACTTGCATGTCATCGCCAAAGATTTTGACACCGACATCACTACGTACACCCGATATTAACTCATTGAAACGCAGTTCAATTGGCTGAGAAAACTCACTGTTGTTACCGGGCAATGTCGCTAAATACGCCTGCATACGGCTACGCAGTTCATGCAATGTTTCTTTCGGGTTTGGCCATGCATCACGGGGTTTTAACATGACATAACCATCTGAAATATTTGGAGGCATTACATCGGTCGCCACTTCAGCCGTGCCTGTTCGCGCAAAAATAGCGTGTATTTCAGGGAATTTTTTCAGAAGTAGCTTTTCCGTATTTTCCTGAATACGAAGTGATTCTTCTAAGCCTGTGCTTGGAGAGCGCAATTGCTGTACAGCAAAGTCACCTTCACTCAGTTGCGGCGCAAACTCACTGCCGATACGTGTTGCAAGTAATCCTGTCAACATCAACAAGCACAGTGCAAAGGTTAAAACCACTGCTTTATATTGATAGGCACAGTCCAATACACGTTGATAACGATCCTTTAGCCACAGCATCCAACGGCTTTCAGTTTCTTTGATGTCACCTTTAACAAAAAGTGCGACAGCCGCAGGTACAAAGCTGATCGACAAAATAATGGCTGCAACGAGCGCAAGTACAACAGTCAAAGCCATTGGGTGGAACATTTTTGCTTCTACACCAGTCAGTGCAAAAATCGGTAAGTACACCACTAAAATAATCAGTTGACCAAAAATGAGCGGTCGACGGGCTTGGCGCGCTGCCAAAAATACTTCTTTAAAACGTTCCGACTGAGTCAACGGTCGTTTGAGTAACTGCTGCGCATGGGCTAAACGGCGAATACAGTTTTCAACAATTACCACTGCGCCATCGACAATAATACCGAAATCCAATGCACCCAAACTCATTAGGTTGGCACTGATGTTCTGCTGTGCCATACCCTTTAAAGTAAACAGCATAGACAGTGGAATCACACAGGCTGTAATTAACGCCGCACGAATATTACCTAAGAATAAAAAGAGGATCACAATCACCAAGATTGCGCCTTCAACCAAGTTCTTTTGCACTGTTTTAATGGCTTTTTCTACCAACGTGGTGCGGTCATAAACTGTTTCGATTCTAACGCCTTGCGGTAAACTACTTTGCACCTCCTGAATTTTGGCATCTACAGCTTTAGACACCGTTCGACTATTTTCTCCCATCATCATCATAGCGATGCCGAGTACAGTTTCTTCGCCGTTATAGGTTGCGCCTCCTGTTCTGAGGTCATGATCAATTGAAACCTGCGCAATATCTGCGACACGAATAGGGTTCCCTTTTGGGCTGGCAACCGCTGTATTTTCAATGTCTGCAAGACTGTTGAGTGTCCCTGGAACACGCACTGTGAGTTGCTGACCATTTTCCTCAATAAAACCTGCCCCACGGTTTTCATTATTTTCCTGTAAAGCGGTTTGCAGTTGGCTCAAGGAAATATTCAACTGCTGCATACGGTTAAAGTCGGGAGCAACCACATAGGTTTTGTTAAACCCGCCAATACTGTTGACCTCTGCAACTCCCGCAACACGTTGCAGTTGTGGGCGAACAATCCAATCTTGGATCTCCCGCAAGTCCATCGCGCTATAAGCTATACCATCCGCTTTTTTAGCATTCGGTTCGGCTTTAATCACCCACTGATAAATTTCACCCAAACCCGTTGAAACTGGTGACATGGTTGGGGAAACATCGCTAGGTAAGTCCGCTTTGACCTCTTGCACCCGCTGATTAATCTGCTGACGTGCCCAATAGATGTCTGTACCATCCTCAAATACAATAGTGACTTGGGACAAACCATAACGTGAAATCGAGCGAGTCAACTGTAAATCGGGAATACCCGCCATTGCAGTTTCAATTGGATAGGTAATCCGCTGCTCAACCTCTAGTGCTGTAAAACCATTGGCTTGGGTATTAATTTGTACTTGCGTATTGGTAATATCAGGCACTGCATCGATCGGCAGTTTTTGATAGCTATAAACTCCGACCGCAATCCATGTACAGACAAAGAGCATGACCCAAATTGCATTTTGAATAGAGAACTGAATAATTCGTTCAAACAAACCCTCAGGCTTGGGTAAATCATGATTAGTGTGCATGATCAGCCTCGCCTTTTTCTAGTTCAGACTTAAGCACAAAGCTGCCTTGACTGACATAGCGTTGTCCTGCTGTTAGGCCTGAAATTACTTCCACCCATTGAGCGTCGTTTGAAGCTTGTCCAAGTTGAACGGGCTGCGCTTTCAAATGCACTTGTCCTTTTTGTTCCGCGTCGACTACAAATACCGAAGTTTGACCTTCAATGTTTTGAATAGCACTTTTATGGACGCGAAGTGCTGTTTTGGAACTGGTATTGTCTAAAAAGATATTCACCAAAACATTTGGACGTAGTTCAGCCGCTTGGCTTTTTAATTTAGCACGTACCACCAAACGTCCTGTTTGTGCATCGGCTTGAGAATTTAAGCTTTGGATGACGGCTTCATATTTTTGATCAGAAACATTCGGCTTAAATGTCAGACTCTGATTGGCTTGTAACTGACCTGAGTACTGAGCAGGCAGATTAAACTCAAGCCATAACTCTTTAAATTGTTCAATCACAAAAAGCTGATCGGCCAATTGTACGTTTTCACCCACTACGATATCTTTTTGGCTAATCACACCTGAAATGGGTGCTTTAATGGCAAAACGACCATTTACCCCACCTGTTGCACCTAGGGCGTTTAAGCGGCTTTGCACCGATTGCACAGTAATCTGCGCTTGTCGGTAAGCATTTTCTGCCCGTTGATAATCTTGCTTGGCAGAAATGCCCTGTGACCATAACTGCTGTTCACGTTGATAATCTTGACGCGCTAAATCCAAGCTAGCTTGGGCCATCCGCAAATTGGCTTGTTGATCGATCAGCTCGGGTACAGACAGTACAGCTAAGGTTTGTCCTTTTTGTATGTTTTGACCAAGTTCAACATTCACCTGTTCCACATGCCCACCAAAGTTTGGCGAAATATGAGCTTGCTGATCGGTATTCACCACAAGCTTTCCGGGTAGAACGGTGACTTGAGACACCACACCTTGTTGAGCTGAAGCGATTTGAATGCCTTGCTCTGTCAGTTGCTGCGCTGTCAGTTGAATTTCACCTTCCTCGGCATGTCCTTTTTCTGCCTCGGGCTTATCCGTAGGTTCAGATTCTTCATGTTCGGCATGCGCATGTTCATCGATGGTTTTATCTTTGGAGCTAAACCAGATCCCAACAGCGATGAGGAATGTAATAAGGAGCAAAAGGCCAATCATCAATGGCTGTGATATTTTTCCAAATTGGTTTTTTAGTTGCATATTATTGTGCTCCGCCAAGGATGAGGTCTTGTATTTGTGCGATCGAATTTTTACTGATTTGGCTAAAAGCATCTGAACTACTGATCTGTTCATAGCTGGTACCGAGGCTGAGTGCTTCTGCGCTCAATGCGGTCTGCCAAGCTTGACGTAATAACTGCAACTGCCCAAGGCGTATGCTTTGCAGTTGTGAGTTGGCTTGTTGAATGTCGGTAATGGACAACTTTCCCGCTTTAAAACCTTGCAGTGTGCGGACTTGCACTTGTTCTGCCAAAGTGGTTTGTTGACTGATCGCACTGAACTGCAGTTTTAGTCCTTTAAGCTCATGCATGGCATTGGCGATATCTAAAATCTGCTGTTTTAACTCGCGCTGTTGCTGCTGATTTAACAAGCTTTGCTGGCGCTGGGCCATCGGAATGCTGTATTGCTGGCGGTTAAAAATATTCAGCGGAATATCCACACCGACACCTAATGTGGTATCGCTACTTTCATTCGGTGCTTGGCTTCGTTTCATGCCGACATTTAAGGTCGGATTAGGACGCGCCTGCACTTTTAAACTTTCAATATTTAAATTGGATTGTTGAATGTTCAGTGCATACAGCTTTTCCAACCAACCTTCAGCAATATAGCGCTGTACTGTGGCATCACTTTGATCTGGCCATGGCATGGTGGTCGCATTGAGTTGAATATCGGCTTTGGTTTCGCCCCATAGGTTTGAGAGTTGACGCTGTGCTACTTGTTCTGCCAATACCGCTTGTTGGTATAAGCGCTGCATATCCAAACTTTCGATTTGCGCACGTTCATAGTCAACCAAAGAAATACTGCCCGCCTGATAACGTTTTTTGGCACTGTCTAAATTGTTTTGACTCACTTTGAGTTGTGCTGCGTACAGCGATTTTTCAACTTGTGCCAAAGCCAATTGAGACCATGCAAATTTCACCACCAATTGGCTTTGTGCTGTCCACAGTTGTTGCTGTAACTGCATTTGTTGGTGCGCTGTTTCTGCGAGTTTTTGATTGAGCTTACGCTGTCCAAACACATCTAAGGGCTGACTGATGGCAATACTGAGCTCTTGATCGGTATTTGAACCAAAACCATCTTGATTGATATTTAAGTTAGGATTTTGCCATAGGCCACTGTTTTTGATGTTCAGCTCTGAAATGCTTTGACTGTGTTGCCCAATTTCACTTTGGTTTTGATAGCGCTCTACTTTTGCTAAAGCTTCATCCAAAGTCTTGATCGGTTCGGCAAAACTCCATTGCATCGCGGCTGTTGTTATGCCCACAGCAAGAGCTTGGCGTATAAACGCCTTAAATTGATTCGACATGCTTTTTCCCACTAATTTTTAGAAGAAGTGGTGGGAAATGTTTTAGGCTACCCCACCATTAGCGGGGAAAGTTCAGGAGGAGGATGTTGCCCCAATAAATCAGGGGCTTGATAGGCATTGTGCCAAAAAAACTGCGGACACTCACGAAGTTCAAACGCGAGTGGCAGTTGATAGTTTTTTTCTTTCGGAATAATCAAATGTGCCATTGTGGGTAAATGATCTTGATGGTCTTCACCCAATTCAAACTGATCATTTGCCGTTTGAGTATGGCTATCGGCACTGCTTTGCTGGTGTGCCTTATCATCAGACGCACACAAGGTGGTTTGATGGTGGCCAAAATGAAAACTTTGTTGAGTCACGACTTGAGCTTTTTGTTCTTCATGGACGCAAAAAGCTGCCGCCACGTTCCATAGACTTTGGAACATGAATAAAGCAACTAAGACGCTAATCGACGTGGTAGAACGCATAATGTCGTACTGAAATAAAGTGACGCTATTGTAAAGCCTAGACTAAGTCTAAGGTCAAGTCTTTTTAATGACTATGTTCGTGTTGGTGTGGATGGCATTCATCTTCTTCAATCTGTAAAGTCACTTGCGTAATTCCATGCTCATGCCCCAATAACTCTACAGCTTGGTGGTATAAAGCTCTTTGATCTACATCGGGTGCAATCAAATGCGCTGTTAAATGCACATTTTTAGAAGTAATCGCCCAAACTTTAAGCTGATGAATGCCTTGTACACCCTCTAAAGCCAGCAAGTCATTACGTAAAGATTCAATATCAATTTCACTTGGCACACCTTCGAGCAAAATATTGATACTTTGTTTCAGTAGCACCCAAGTTCGAGGTAAGACCCAAAAGCCAATCAACACAGCAATAACGGTATCTACCCACATCCAACCTGTGAAATAAATCACCAGTGCGCCAATGATCACACCCACAGAACCTAATGCATCACTGAGCACCTCAAGATAAGCCCCTTTCACATTTAAGCTGTCTTGGCTGCTCGACACCAAAATTTTCATTGAAATCAGATTGATGATTAAACCCAAAGCCGCAACAATCAGCATACCCAAGCTTTGAATTTCAGGTGGTTGACTAAAACGCTGATAGGCTTCATATAAAATGTAAATCGCCACCACAAATAACATCATGGCATTAAACAAAGCTGCCAAGATTTCAAACCGCTGATAGCCAAAAGTACGTTTATCATCGGCAGGCTTTTGCCCAATTTTGATGGCTGCTAAAGCAATGGCTAAAGCAGCGGCATCGGTAAACATATGCGCTGCATCGGACAGTAAGGCCAAACTTTGTGTGATAAATCCTGCAACCACTTCCACAATTAAGAAGGTAAACGTCAGAGCAAGTGCAATGGTTAATTTCTTGGCATTTTTTGCAGTCACTTCAACATGACTGTGATCATGGTTATGAGAACCACTCATGTAGGGCTCCTTATCATTTTATTTAACGGAATGCTTCAGCATTGAAATCAAAGCTTTTATTAATTTAAAAATTACTCGATTCAGCATACTCGGTTAAAACGATAAAATCATCTTTCATGTGAATACGTCTTTATTTGCGACGTTTTTTACCTGTTAAAAAGTTGATGGCCTGCGTATAGCCTGTTTGTGTAATATGCTGTACCAGATCAATTATTTTGGCATCTGTTCGGCTTTGTTGCGCAAAGTTTTCATAACCATATGATTTTAAAAGTTTTGATTATTTTTTATTCAAAATTAAATTTATTTAAATCAGATACTTACATATTTAAGCAACAAAGCCTCAGCTAACTAAAAAATTTTTTTAGCTTGGTTAGTTATTTTGTCAACTTAATATTTCACAAAAAATTCACTATTAAATACATACTCTTTACTTGGAAGTAAAATGCTGAAATTTTTGACTGAAAAAAATTAGCCAATGCTTTCAAGTTAGATTAAGTAAATTGTACCAAATATAAATTTATATAGGTGTATTCTTCAATGGCTATAGAGTTTGTTTCAAAATCAAAACTACCGACTGCATTTGGTGATTTTGAAATTATAGCGTTTCAAGACCAAAGTACTGGTGAAGAACATATCGCTCTTGCTAAAGGCATGGGTACTATTTCTAATCAACCTGTACTCGTTAGAATTCATTCAGAGTGCTTAACAGGTGACGCTTTTGGATCACTCAAATGTGATTGTGGCCCCCAATTACATTCAACCATGAAAATGATTAATGATGCAGGTCAAGGTGTGATCTTATACTTACGCCAAGAAGGTCGCGGCATAGGACTAACCAATAAAATTCGAGCTTACGCCCTTCAAGACCAAGGACATGATACTCTTGACGCCAATTTATTATTAAATTTACCAGCAGATGCTCGTAAATATGATATGTGTACCATTATGTTAGATTATTTAAAAATAAAGAATGTAAAACTCATTACAAATAATCCCCTTAAAATTAAATCTTTAACTGATTTAGGAATTAATGTTGTTGAACGTATTCCTTTAAAAGTTGGTTTAAATATCTTTAACAAAGCTTATCTTGAAACAAAGCAAAAACGCATGTCACATCTATATGATAATAGTGATTTTTAAAAAGCGATCACTTATAGAAAAAAATCCACGTATAAAGCTCCATCTCCCTCACGGGAGAAGGTAAAGATAAAAGATTGTTTTATATTCAATTATGGTTTTAAAGAATACCTATCAAAGAAGCTGGCTTATTCTTTATTTTCTCTCAGGATTTGCGAAAAAACTGTGACTTTTTCTAAAGTTGCGTTCATTCCCTGGCAGAGTAAAACTTGAAGTGCGATAGCACCTCAAATTCTAGTAGAAAAAGAAATGTTAAATGGAAAGATCATTGCCCCTTTTGGTTTTATCTATTGTGACTATAATTTTTATGCTATGGTCAGAAAAAATAACGAAAATCGTGATGTTATGAATATCATTGATTGGTTAATGGCCGAAGAAAAAAGTTAAACATTTAATAGACCTCTTGCGAAAGTATCTTTAATGACTATTTTAGACTTTGATATTTATTTAAAAATCAAAGCAGTACAGGTTCAACGTGGAGCTAAAGGTGCAGCTTATGCCACCTAGCGTGAGCAAGCAGTACAGCTGAAGGCTAACGGTATGAACAACACACAGATTGCAAAGAACTTGGAAGTTGATCGTAAGGCGATTACACGCTGGTTTTTAGGGGTGGGACAATATCCTTATCAGATAACAGCCTTTTTTGAGGTTCCTTATGATTACTAAACAACAGTATGTTCGTTTATCTTTAGTCCTTTTTCTACCGCTACTTGGTCTCGGTTATTACTTAGCTGAACGTAGGATCTTTAATCCTCTTGAACATGCTGTTTTTTGTGTGGTTGACGATGGAACTTGTACTATAAGTAAAATGGATGAACGTAAGTTACAAGAGAATTTGGAAGATTCAATTTTTATCTTTCAAGATACTAAGGCCTCTTTATCAGTAATCCCCTTTCCTTTGAGATCATACACACTGGACAAGTTGACATCCGAGTATGTTGAAGCTAAAAGTTTTAACTATTTGGGGTTTTACCAATGTGCCTTTCAGATTTTTTATGCTCAACCAAATTTGTACACCTTTGATTGTTACCCAGATAAAGAAAAAACAGCGATAGTCAGTGGAAAATTTGAGTTCGTTAATAGCATTGATGAACAATTCTATTTAAAAACTCATGCTTCTAGTTTGGAAACTAAGAAAAAAATTTTAGCTTATCAAAAGAAGATGTTTTATTTGACCTTACTTTTCCCACTAGCGATGTTTTTCTTAATATCGTGGTTAGTAAGATTCATAGTGTACGGCTTTAAGGATTCTAATCAGTTGTAGGGTTACATCCTGATTCTGATGTAATCTTGATTAAAATTAACCCCTTTTACCTTACAAATGGCAAAGTAAAATTGACCCCAGCTATAGGCGATCAGCTCTCAGCTCAAACATATGACTTAAAGCCTGTCAAAGAAGCTCTTGCAAACAATAAACTTAGCTGTAATTGGTAGGTTTAGGTGTCCATATGCAAGCCTAAATCAGATTTTGATATTTATTTAAAAATCAACGCTTATCACTGATTAAATTTTGACTAACGCAAGAGGTCTAATCTTTGATTTGAAAAACTCTATTCAATTGCTCATCTATAACGTTTATTTCACATTCTGTTCACGCTGTGCTGCCTAAGGTATAAACATACACTTCATACGGACACTGATGATGAGACTTGTAAAAACACTAATTGCTACAGCCTTATCCTTGCCGCTTCTGTTGTTAGCCGGATGTAAAAGTATCCCCAGTTATTCAGCCAATTACGCCCAATCCAGAAACGGTATTCAGGGGATAGCGCTGGATCAGGCTAAAGCTCAGGATATCGGCCTCCGCTTTACCTCAGCCTTTAATACCTTGGGCACACCGGAATTTGTGGAAAGAGCTGGATCGCTGTATGCCGAACAGCTGTTTATTAATGATACCCTATCGCAATTTTCATCCCGTCAAAATCTGCTGGAGCACTTTCAAGGCATGAACAAACGGGTCAGCAAGGTCAGCGTCAAGCTGTTAAACGCTTCTTATCATCAGGACTCTGCCTATGTGCACTGGCATATGGCCTATGATTTTAAAATGTTCGGCACGACCCGCAGTATGGACTCTTACGGTATCAGTGAAATCAAGATCAACGAAAACAACAAGATTATTTTCCAGCAGGATTTCTGGGACCCTGCGAATGGCCTGTACCGTTCCCTGCCTTATGTTGGAGGGGTCTACTCATGGCTACTGCCTTTCAAAAAATAGCGATTAGTACAGCGTTAGTGATGGGATGTAGCTTCTGTCCATGGGCACAGGCACAAAGCCTGAATCAATGCGGCAATGGTCCGCTGATGGTGGGTCAAAAACAGGTCGGTATGGCCAGTTATTTTGCCCAAAACTGTAGCCAGTCCTGGGAAAAACAAAATATACAGATGGACTTTTCCTATACACAGAATATTCCGGAATGGGCATTTAAGCGTGCGGCCACACATTTACTGAAACGTAATGTTAAAGACGCAAAAATACATGCTCTATTCAACCCAATCACCGATTTGTATCGTCCGGTCAGATCAGGCGACCTCTACCGTTTAAAATACAACCATGCTACACAGACCCTGAGCTTATCTTTGAACCAGCAAAGTTTAGGGCAGCTTAAACATCCTCTGGCACAACAATATTTTAATATATGGCTGGGTCCCCAGCCATTTAGTGCTAAATTAAAACAGCAATTATTAAATTAGTATCTGCCGCTATGTCGAAACATTTTATCCTGATGGTTGAAGACCATTATGAACTGGCCTCTACCCTATGTGAGTTTCTGGAAGAACATGGCTTTGTGGTCGATCATGCTCGCAATCTGAGTGCTGCTAGACAATTACTGAAACAG
Source organism: Acinetobacter sp. YH12021 (assembly GCF_013420145.1). Taxonomy (NCBI): domain Bacteria; kingdom Pseudomonadati; phylum Pseudomonadota; class Gammaproteobacteria; order Moraxellales; family Moraxellaceae; genus Acinetobacter; species Acinetobacter sp. YH12021. The sequence continues at coordinate 15,665 of NZ_VOYT01000004.1, read as the reverse complement.
CAACGCTACCATATCTTACTACTAGACATTAATTTGCCTGATGGTTCTGGTTATGAACTGTGCGAGTGGTTACGCAATGAAGAGGGGTTAGACTTACCTGTCTTGATGCTTACCGCTCGGGATACCTTGGATGATAAACTCAAAGGCTTCAATTCCGGCACGGATGATTATCTGGTCAAGCCTTTCGATTTTAACGAGCTGGTGGTTCGGGTGAAGGCCCTGATCAAACGCTCCCTGGGTGAAGTATCCAACAGTCGTCTGCAAATTCATGACCTAATTTTGGACCCCGCAACACAGCAGCTAACTCGAGCTGGGCAGAACATTGAATTGCCTCCAATTCAGTTTAAACTTTTGAAACTATTGATGCGTCATTCTCCTAAAGTACTGACCAAACAGGAAATTATGATGCAGCTTTGGGGTGACGAAGAGCCAGAAAGTGATGCTCTGCGCAGTCATATCTATAATTTACGCAAAATGGTCGATAAACCCTTTGAACAAAAGCTGATTCACACCATATCTGGGATTGGTTTAAAAATTGCTTTCGAAGATGAAGCCTAATTTAGGTACACAACAACAATCAGTCCAGTGGTCATTGCTAGATCAACATTCTGATGAGTGTCAAGATAATATTGCCTGTCAAACAGCTCCACACGCCAACCTAGCTGTTTGCATAGCTTTTGCACCAATTGCAATCCAATACCATGCCCTTTGATTTCCAGTTGTAGCTGCTGACCAGACAGTTCCTGAACTTTAGAATTGTTAGGTAAAGACATGCCGACCCCATTGTCAGCAATCAGCACTTTATTTTTTTCCAGAATCACATCAATTTCTGTGCCCTGTGAATAGTTCAGCGCATTGCGCAGAATATTGCCAAACACCATTTTGGTCATGGATGGATAAAGTTTACGCGGCTGTTCATCGAGGTCTTTTTGCAGGTCTATCTGCATGCCTTTGTTATGACTGACACTTTCCAGATCCTGCACCAGATTGTCCAGACATTCTGAAAGCATGGTCGGTTCAGCAGTTAAAGTGTTGGTGGTATTGCGGGCAATGGCCAGCAAGGTATCGACCAGCAGCTGCATGTCTTCAATGGTGTTATGCAGGCGGGTAAAGGACTTGTTGTCGCCATAGCGTGCCTGACACAGCTGCACATTCCCTTTTAAAATGGTCAGTGGCGTGCGTAGCTCATGGCTGACATCTCCGGTAAATTCACGCTCACGCTGAATAAATTCGCTTAATACCTGATGATATTTTTCCAGCGCCTGCTTGAGGTATTCAGCTTCCAGATTAGAGTCGGTGCGGATGTCCTGAAAAGGCGAAGCCTGATTTTTCTGATGTTCCCAGTCGATATATTCCAGCGCATTGGCCAGACGGGTAATCGGGGAAAAATAGCGCCGGGCCCGACGGTTCCACCACCACAGCACACTATATAGCACAAACAGGCTGACCATCAGCGGTGCCAGACCAAACAGCCAGACCAGCTTGTTGACGTTGCTTTCGCCAAACACCAGCAGCACATGCTGTCCGTCTTTTTCACCATACACGGTCATGCGCTCCTTGCCATCGACAAAATGCCGGTTCACCCCTTGCTCAAGCTGCATGTGGCGAAATTGGACTGGCGGCACATCGCTCCAGCGGTAACCATACAGGTTTTTGGTGTCGGGCAGTTCAGCAGCCGGATTACGTTCCAGCCGCTGCCAGTAGTGTGACATTTCCTGTTCTAGCGCAGTTCTGAGCAGGGAACCCTTGATTACCCAAGCACTACAGCCAATCCCGATCACCACAGACAGGGCAATGAATCCGATTTGCAGCCAGTAATAGCGGTTAAACACCTCACCCAGAGGATGATCGTGTTTGTCCCTGAACAGCTTTAACATTGGTGCATTCCCCGCTGGCCCATCCGATTCGCCATTCAATTATACGGTTTTCTTTTTAAACAGAAAGTGACCGATCACCCACTCGCGTCCATGCTCATAACCGAACAGCTCGGCACAGGCCATAAAGAAAATCCGCCAGCGTTGCCACCAGATGGCGGCATCTGCACCATAGGTCTGTTCAAACAGGGGCTGCAGCTCGACCTGTTTCTGGTCCATGTTCTCCAGCCAGGCATTTGAGGTGCGTTCATACTGCGTGCCGGCCCATTGCCAGTGCTGCTCTAATTGCAAATGCTGCTGGAAATGCAGAAAGGTCGAAGCTGCCGGCATCAGTCCGCCACTAAAGAAATATCTCGACATCCAGTCGAATTCATTTTTCACTTCAAACGGATAATGCAGGAAACGGTGACAGAAAATATGGCACCAGAGCAGACCATCCGCTTTCAGCCAGCTGCTGATATTTTCAAACAGTTTCTGGTAATTACGTACGTGTTCAAACATTTCCACCGAAACCACGCGGTCAAAGGACGCGGGTTCCAGTTGCAGCACATTGACGTCGCAGGTGATCACCGTCAGGTTATCCAGTTTTTTTAAACGGGCTTGTTCCTGAATATACTCGCGCTGCGTTGAAGAATTTGACACGACTGTAATACGGGCCCTTGGATAACGCTCGGCCATATATAGACTTAAAGAACCCCAACCGCAGCCAATTTCCAAAATATCCTGCCCGTCTTTCAGTTGTGCTCGCTGGCAATAGCATGCAAGAGCAGCTTCTTCGGCTTGGTCTAGCGTTGTATCGGCATGTTCAAAGAGACTCGCGCTATATTTCAAACGCTTACCGAGTACTGCCTGAAAAAATGCGGTCGGCAGTTCATAATGCTGTTCATTGGCTTTGTCTGTCTCAATGGCAATTTCGCTGTTTTTCAGCATGGTCAGCACATCCATATAGCGTTGCGCTGCCAATGCGGGGTTAAACCGACCTTCTTGTGCCAAACGTTTTTTGCTTAAAGTACGAATGCCTGCACGAATCACTGGGTCTGGCACCTTGCCATTTTCGATCAGTTCTAAGGTTTTTTTAATCATAAAGTCCATGTATTTACCTACTCTTTGGGTGGCCACGGAATAAACATTGAAGTTCGTCGTTGATAGTCTTTATAGTTGTCGCCACGGTGGGCGAGCGCCTGTTTTTCACTAAAGGGAATACCTGTAAAGTAGTACAAGAATAGCCACATCAGCAGTGGATATATCCATAATTCATAGCATCCTGCTGCCAAACCGAGCACTGGATAGGCAAACCAATGCAGCCATTCAAAAAAATAATTCGGATGGCGCGAATATTTCCACAAGCCCTGATCCATGGTTTTACCTTGATTCTGTGGATCTAGCTTAAAACGGTAAAGTTGCTGATCGGCAGTGCTTTCACCTATCAAAGCCAAGAGCATGATCATACCCGCCCCAATCACAGTGACCAAAGTCCAGTCATTCCATTGCTCGGTCGAGATACTTAACAACTTCAGCATTGGGTAGGAAAACAGTAGCGCCAAACCTGCCTGAAATATAAAAAACACCAGAAAACCAAGATGCTGATAATCCCCCATCGCTCGGCGCATGTTGGCATAACGCGTGTCTTCTTGGGTTTCATTGGCATAGCGCCGTAACAGATGCCAAGTCAGCCGTGAAAACCAGATCCCACTCGCCAGTCCCAGAAATAACCGAACCAACAGTGGTGCACTGTGAATTGCCCAAGCGGCAATAATCACATTGAGGGCAATACTGAAACTCCAAGCGACATCGACCAGCCCTGCTCTGCGGTTATAGGTCACCAGCAGCCAGCTACACAGCATAATAAAGACATTCAGCATCAGTAAATTCAGCAGCATTTCGTCCCTCCTGTTTTATCTTGGCTTAGTAGGCACTGACTTCGAACAGCAGATGTACATCACTGATCACGCCTTCGCGGAAGCCACCTTCGCAATAACACAGATAAAAATCCCACATGCGGATAAAACGCTCATCAAAGCCAAGCCCAAGTACCTGATCATGCTGCTGCAAGAAACGCTGACGCCAGCAGTGCAAGGTCTGGGCATAGCTCTGGCCGATATCTTCCAGATGTTTGAGTCGCAGTTTTTGTTCGGAAGCGGTCTGGGTCATGACACTGATACAGGGAATAAAACTGCCCGGGAAAATATAGCGCTTGATATAGTCAACGGTATTCAGGGCTTTGGCATAGCGTGCATCTTCAATGGTGATGGCCTGTATCAACGCTAGACCATTCGGCTTGAGGAGCTCGCGGCATTTTCGGAAATAAGTTGGTAAATACTGCTCACCTACGGCCTCGATCATTTCAATCGACACCAGTTTGTCGTATTTGCCTTCCAATAGGCGGTAATCTTTTAGTTGCACATCAACGCGATGTGACAGTCCCGCTGCAGCTATCCGGGCCACGGCTTCATCATACTGTGCCTTGGAAATGGTGATGGTGGTGACCTTGCAGCCATAATGCTGAGCTGCATAAATAGCAAAACCTCCCCAACCACTGCCAATTTCAACTAAATGATCCATCGGTTGTAACTGCAGTTTCTGACAGATCAGCTCTTTTTTATAATCCGAAGCCTGTTCCAGGCTCATGCCCGGCTCTTTAAACACTGCACTGGAATACATCATGCTGCTATCCAGGAACAGCTTGAAAAAGTCATTGCTTAGGTCATAATGCTCGGCAATATTTTTACGGCTGCCATCAATCGAGTTCTTGCGCGATTGGTACCAGACCTTTAACAGCAATTGGCTAGCTTTGGCCAGTGCATTCTGGTTCATCCGGTCCAGCACATCACGGTTGCGTGCCAGAATGCGGATCACATCCACCAAGTCTTCACTGCTCCAGTAACCGCGGATAAAACCCTCTGCTGCACCGAGCACACCATTACGGAACAACAGTTCCATCAGACGGGCATCATGCACCTGAATCACAGCCTCAAGATCGCTGTTTTCCCCGACCGACCCGTTCCAGACGCCTTTAAAAATCAGCTGACCATGCCGTAATTTCAGCAAATGCCGTAATACTACCGGCAGTGTGCTTTGCTCTCCCATGAATAGTGTTTTCATTGCAATGTGTTTCCTTTTTCTTTTTTAGGATGCCGGTAAAACGGAATTTTCTTTTTCCATAAACGAAAGGCATGCAAATAAATTCCGCTGATCATCCTGAAGGGTTCAAGAACTTTCAGCACAGCATAGCGATGCTGCTGTGAAGGAACCGTGATGGCCTGCAGGGAAAATTTCAGGGTGGCATCGAATTGCAGCACGCCCTGCTCAAACAGCTGCATATGAATCACGTTCTGCTGATCGGAGAAGCTGAAGCGCCAGCGATAATCCAGCCCCATCGGCATGAACGGCGACACATGAAAGGCCTTTTTAAAGTCAAACTGGTGACTCTGGTACGGCGCATATTCGTCTGCATTGTTTTGGCAGTCGTGAATGTAGACCTGTCGTTCATTCCACGGTGTGTTGGTGATTTCACTCAGCACAAAGAGCAACTGGTCTGTGGCACCAAAGACCAGATAAAATACTACGGAATTGAAACGGAAACCCAGTGTGCGCGGTAAAGCCAGCACCCGGATAGACGCGGCATGCGGAAGCAGGTAGTTTTCCCGCTTGATCAGCAGGCGTGCAATCTTCTGCCGAATCGAGCCACATTCCATAGTCAGAAAATCTCGCTCATCTAGGGTCAGGAAATTCCAGCGTTTAGATGACCACAGCCAGGATTTTCGGGTAAACGTCGCGAGTTGATCTGGATCAAACCATAGATAGCTCAGCTGGGTTTTAAAAGCATGGGCTTGGGGCAAATAACGTCGATGCCGGATTTCAGCAGTGGCGATCGCAAGTGGATACATCTGCATCATGCGCTCCTAGTCTGCCTGTTCGGCCTGTTTTAATAGCTGATCGATTACCCATGATGCGCTACGTGCCCCATCCTCATGAAAGCCCCAGCCCCAGTAAGCGCCGCAATATGAGGTGCGGTTTTGGCCGTTGACCTCGGCCCAGCGTTGCTGTGCTTCAATCGCCGGGGCATCAAACACTGGATGACGGTAATGTCGTTCTATCCAGACTTTTTTCGGATTCAGGGCAAAATTAGGATTCAGGGTGGCAAAGACCTGGGTTTTGCAGTTCAGGTTCTGCAACTGGTTCATCCAGTAGCTAAAGCCATAATGTGTGCCACTGTGTTGGAATGGCGTCTGTTCAGTGACCTGAGTCGGCGTGACGTGTACATGCCAGCTGGCCCACTGGCGACGGGATTTGGGCATGATAGAGGTATCGGAATGTACCACCATGCGGTTATCCTGATAGTGGAACTTGCCTAGCACGTCCAGCTCCTGCGCGGTCGGGTCTTTCAGCAGTTTCAGGCTGTCATCGGCGTGGCTGGCGAAAATCACCCAGTCAAAACGCTCACTGTCCTGTTGGGTTTCAATCAGCACATCATTGGCACTGCGAGACACCTGATGCACAGCAGCTTTACGAAGCGTGATATTGCATTGGGCCTGAATGGCACGGACGTAGCGAGCTGATCCACCCTTGACCGTCAGCCATAAAGGACGGTCTTTGAGCTGCAACATGCGATGATGCTGGAAAAAGCTCACCACAAACTTATACGGAATCTGTCCGACCTGTTCCACCGGGCAGGACCACAGCGCCCCGCACATCGGATAGAGATGTTCCTGACGGAAGGCTTCGGAATAGCCATGCCGATCCAGATACTCATCTATACTGAGCTGTGCATCGACATGCTCGACATCCAGATCTTTATTGGCGGCATAGAAGCGGAACAGATCGGACAACATCGCGCGAAAATCTGCATTAAAAAAGTTTTGAGGTCGGAACAATAACGAGAATTTTTTTGAAGGATTGTACTGTAAGCCAGTGACCTGATTATTCACCGAAAAGCCCATGTCACTGCTTTGCGATTGAATGCCAAGTTCTTTTAGCATGGCGCAGAACAGCGGATAGTTATGCTCATTAAAGACAATAAAGCCACTGTCCACCGCAACCTGTTCACCATCGATATTCAGCTGATGGGTATCGGTATGACCACCAAAGTAGTTATTCTTTTCAAAGACTGTGACTTCATGCGCTTTGCTGAGTTTCCAGGCAGCATACAGACCGGAAATACCTGAACCAATAATTGCAATTTTCATGGTGATTCCTTTGAATGGATAGTCGGAGTGCCGGTCTTGGCAGCTTTTTTCTGTTTTCGAGCCCGGGCAATTTTACTGACGTCATAGACACGTGCCGGAATGGGCTTGAGTCCCCAGACCAGCCCGAACAAAGACATGAGTTTCAGCAGGTAATAGGTCACATCAATCTGCCACCAGTAAAAACCCTGCCGGGTACTGCCGGCATAATAATGGTGATTGTTGTGCCAGCCTTCGCCCAAGGTAATGATCGACAGGAATAAATTGTTGCGGCTGTGATCATCCGTGTCAAAATCTCGGCTGCCATAATGATGCGCCAGTGAATTGATACACAAGGTGGCATGGATCAGTAAGACGGTAGACACGACAAAGCCCCACACTAGCAATTGCAGGCCTGATGTACCAAGTTGCGGCCAGGTGATGGCCACCCACTCCCCGAGTGCATAAATTCCTCCCGCGGTCAGCAGCACCACAATTAAACTGAAGCGGTCCAGCCAGATCAGTTCTGGATATTTCAGCCAGTCCTTGATCACTTCTTTACGCGTGGCAAAGTTATATTCGTTTAAAAACCAGCCAACGTGGCTGTACCAAAAACCATGCGTGGAGGAATGCGGGTCTTGCAAGGTATCGGTATAGCGATGGTGATAACGGTGATGCGCCGCCCACCAGAGCGGGCCACGCTGCGCACTCATGGTACCCATCAACACAAACAGGAACTGTACCGGACGCGAAGTCTGAAAAGTTTTATGTGACAGATAACGATGAAAAAAAGCGGTGATGGAAAACATGCGGATCAGGTAGAACAGCAGCATAAAGCCAATCGCAAACCACGACACTCCCACCCAGAACACGGCGAGACAGGCTAGATGTAATAGAATAAAGGGTAAAATCCTCAGCCACTGAATCTTGCTGTTTTCAGCCGTCAGTGTTTCGGGCGCTGTGGGTGTAGACCAGCTGTCTATCCATCGCATCAGACTTTTCAACATGGACTCATCCTATTTTCAAGCGATTGTCTTTATTCTATTTGATGAGTGTAATCAGTCAGATATGAATTTTATGTGAAATGAAATAAAAAAAGCCGAACTGTGTAGAGAGAGTGGTCAGTTCGGCAAAAGGTTAACAGATTAATGCGACAATTTGATCAGTTTTGTGATGTCATAACCATAATATTTTGCTGTCTCCAGATAAGACTTATAGATGGCTTCATCCAGTTGCGGTTCACGCGATAAAATCCACAGGTATTTGGTACTCGGTCCACCGACCAGTGCCACTTTATATTCCGGATCCACGCGTAATACCCAGTAATGCCCTCTGGTAAACGGAATCCATCTTAAACCTGGCGGCAAAAAGCTGACCTTTAGTTTGCTGTTGCCCTGATTTTGCGGATAGGCCACCCCTTCAGAGCTGATCATTTCACCATTTTCAATCCGGCAGCTATTTAATACGCCCATAGTCTGATCGGCATTGACAGTGTATTGTGCCGAGATATTCGATACGCATTTACGCTGAAAATACATCGGTAAATGCGCAATTTCATACCATTTACCAGCATACTTCTGGATATCAACCTGATCGACTGCCTGAGGTGGAACCGTTTCAGCTTGCGTAGTAAAGCTTAAGCTGATTATCGCCAGCGTTGTCGCTGCCAAAACAGACTTGAATAGCATCTTCATTTTTTAGCCTTGTTTGATTTTAGGCTTAAGATAACTCAACAGCATGTGAACAAAGCGTGAAGACGAAATGATGTGATTCAGGAGGCGTGCTGCTAAAAAAGTCCTAGACTGGTTTCCGGGTTAAAGCCATTCTTTGCTGTCATCTGCCACAGGGGTACCATGCATCACATGCTGAATCATGGCATAGGCAATACTGCCCTTGAACGGAATTTCGGGTAACTGATCAAATTTGAAAAACTGCGCATCGCTCAGTTCATTTTCCTGAATTTGAATGTCCCCTGTATGATATTCCGCCTTGAAGGCCATCATCAGATTGCTGGGAAACGGCCACGGCTGGCTGGCCAGATATTGAATGTTTTTGATCTGCAGCCCAACTTCTTCTAGGGTTTCACGGCGGACTGCCTCTTCCAGGGTTTCTCCGACTTCAACAAAGCCGGCAATCAGACTGTACATTTGGGTTTTATTGCGGGCATTTTTTGCCAGCAGAATTTCATCTTCGCCCCGGGTAATGATGGTAATCACACAGGGATTCACCCGTGGATACTGGTTATAGCCACAGGATGGACAGACCATGGCATACTGGCTGGCGTGTTGCTGGGTGGCATGGCCGCATTTACTGCAAAAGCGGTGGTTACGGCGCCATTCCAGTAACTGTACCGCACGGCTGGCCTCTTCAAATTGTGGTCTGTTCCAGACTTGCACTAGTTGTCGGATCGGAACCAGCTGATAACCTTCAGGCACCGGTTCGTCTTCTTTCAGGTCACGAGCAATGATCTCGCCATTTTCCGTCAAGTTCAAGTCGTGCTGCAGTTTGGCTACCTGCGGCAACTGAAAATGCTCATCCACCAATAATTGCTGCTGTCTAAAAATATACGCTTTTGAATGCATGCTCGTGAGAATTCCCTGATTAAAAAAAATCCCATACTGGGGATGTATGGGACAAAACTAAGGAAGCTTACATGGAGTAACTTCTAGCCAGATACTAGGTGCACGCCACCTAAATTACAAGCATAATAATTTGTATCTTTTTGATTAAAATCACATAATTTTCACACCAATTATGAACTCAGAAATCATGCAAAGTAAGTTTCATCAACTAGCTTTAGCATTGTAGAGATGAACAGTCTTTTATTGCAGCAATTATGATTCCTATGCGATGTCAGAGGATCATCTGGTCGAGTTGAATTGATTCAACATACGGGTTGATATTTATTTTCACAAAAAATTGAACTCTCTGAATTTACACTGCGCTATCTTTCATTGGGTCTGGAATAGCTATGCGTTTCGGTTTAATTCTGGGTGATCAGCTTCATCATCAGCTTGCTACACTCAAGACACTGGACCGTACCCGGGATGTGATCCTGATGGCCGAAGTTGTTGAGGAAGCCACTTATGTCGCCCATCATCCGCAGAAAATTGCCCTGATTTTTAGCGCCATGCGTCATTTTGCCAAAGAACTCAAAGCAGAAGGCTGGCGTGTACGTTATCATGCTTTTCAATCCGGCAGTCCGATTCGTAGCCTGCTGGATTTTGTGCAGGCACAGCAACAGCAGTTCCCCGTCACAGTACTGGTCATGACCCAATGCGGAGAATACCGCTTGCAGCAGCAGATTGAACAGCACTGGAGCCAGCAGCTGCAACTGCCGATACAGTGTCTGAATGACGAGCGTTTTTTCTGCAGTCCGGAGCAGTTCCGGCACTGGGCCAGCCGTTACCAGACACTGCGTATGGAATATTTTTATCGGGAAATGCGTAAGCAGACCGGCTATTTAATGCAGGGACAGCAGCCGCTTGGACAGCAATGGAACTATGACAGTGCCAATCGCAAGGCTTGGTCAGGCAGTCCACCATTGACCGCGCCACTGTACTTTGAACGCGATCAGATTGATCTGGATGTACTGGAACTGGTTGAACGCGAGTTTTCCCATCACCCCGGCAGCCTTGCCGATTTTCGCTGGGCCACCACGCGTAGCAATGCCCTGCTTGCAATGGAGCATTTCATTACTCACAGTTTGCCGCATTTTGGAGACTATCAGGATGCCATGGCTCAGGGTGCAGACATGCTGTTTCACAGCCTGCTCTCGCCTTATCTAAATTGTGGTCTGTTACTGCCCAAAGAAGTTTGTGATGCGGCAGAAGCTGCCTACCATGAAGGTCATGCACCACTGAATGCAGTGGAAGGTTTTATCAGGCAGATCCTCGGCTGGCGCGAATATGTCCGCGGAGTTTACTGGCTGTACATGCCAGAGTATGCCAGCCGCAATGCGCTGCAGTACTCAACCCCTTTGCCACAATTTTACTGGACTGGCCGCACTCAGATGAAGTGCATGGCTGAGTGTTTCCGTAATACTTTTCAGCATGCGTATGCACATCATATTCAGCGTTTGATGGTGACTGGAAATTTTGCCTTATTAACTGGTATAGATCCGAAGCAGATCAGTGAGTGGTATCTGGCAGTATATGCCGACGCCTATGAATGGGTAGAACTACCGAACACCTTGGGCATGGTGATGCATGCCGATGGCGGCTTTATGGCCAGCAAACCCTATGGGGCTTCGGGCAATTATATCCATAAGATGTCGGATTACTGCAAGCACTGTAGCTACAATGTCAAAACCCGTACCGAACCGGACAGCTGTCCTTTCAACAGCCTGTACTGGTATTTCATGATCCGGCATGAAGCGACATTCCGTACTCATCCACGTATGGGCATGATCTATCGACAGCTGGACAAGCTTAAAGATCGGCCGCAGATCATCAGCCATGCCCAGCAACTTCTTAGCCAGATTGATGAGTTATAAACCATGAAAAAACAGCATCTTCCTGAAAAAATCTGTATGTACTGTTTGCGTCCTTTTACTTGGCGCAAAAAATGGCAACGCTGCTGGGAGGAAGTCAGATACTGTTCTGAACGATGTAAACGTGAGTCCAGACAGCGGTCAAAATCAAACGCTTAGAAACGCTTGTATTGCCGTGAACAATAGGCCCGTATCACGTCGGGTGAACGCAGTTGCAGATGTTTAGTTTTTCGGCCGGTGACGCGTTCACGCCACATTTTAAAACTCGATGCTTTCATATTTTGACGCATCAAGCGGATCACCGCCGCTTCATTTAAACCATACTCACATAAAATAGCTTCAAAAGGAGTTCGATCTTCCCAAGCCATTTCTATAATTCTGGATAAGTCTTCTTCAGAAAATTGATTCATACTATTCTCGTTTTTAATCATTATGAAGCGTCAATAAGCTTTATCGACTTTAATTTAACTAAAAGAATAACAGTACAATCATGAATTTTTTGTGATTTTTTCTAGTTTACGAAGGCTTTGTTGCACAAAGATTTCATAATTATATGATTTTATAGTTTTGATTGTTTTTTGATCCAAAATTAAATTTATTTAAATCAGATGCTTACATATTTATGCAACAAAGCCTCTGTGAGGCTAGTTGATTTTTCAGATTATGCTAGAGAATTATTAGCCTTATAAGCTATGAATAGCCATCGATTTACTAGCCACACTTTTCCTAACTAAAAATTTACCGTATATAAAATACTGAAATGCATTTTTACACCCCAGGTTTTACTAAAAGGTAAATCCAATGATATAATTACAAATCAGTTGTTCTGCCGATAATTCTGTACCAAGCACACTCATCAAGGGATTGATTTCCTATCTTTTCACTCAATGTGAAATTTTTGCTTTTATCTACACGCACCAAACTACGACAAAATACGGGGGAATTATGCCTTCCAAAAAAGCATCTTGGTTTGATAACGTCAATCCAAATGTATTTTTTAGCACCGTGATTATTATTTCTGTTTTTTTAGCATTAGTGATATTTACACCAGATGCTTTTAACTTGCTCACCAATCAGTTAAACCAATGGATCACAGCCTCATTTAGTTGGTTTTATGTACTTGCTGTCGCCATTTTTCTGATCGCGCTTACCTGTATCGCCTTGTCTAAAATGGGGCGTATTAAATTAGGTCCAGATCATAGCGAACCTGAATATAAAAATAGTTCTTGGTTTGCCATGTTATTTACCGCAGGAATGGGTATTGGCTTAATGTTCTTTGGTGTGGCCGAACCCGTTATGCACTATGTTAGCCCACCGACTGGAACACCCGAAACCATCCAATCTGCCCAACAGTCCATGCGTATTACTTTTTTCCACTGGGGATTGCATGCCTGGGCTATTTACGCTTTAGTGGGATTAAGTCTTGCTTATTTCTCTTTTAGACATAACTTACCTTTAAAGGTGCGTTCTGGCTTATATCCAATTATTGGCAAGCGAATTTATGGCCCTATTGGCGATGGAATTGATACTTTTGCAACTATAGGCACAATATTCGGTATCGCAACCACTTTAGGTTTTGGTGTAACTCAAATTAGCTCTGGGCTAAATTATCTATTTGATTTTGAAAATAGTATTCAAACCCAAGTTATCTTAATTATCTTAGTCAGTGCACTCGCATCATTTTCAGTTTTTATTGGTCTTGATAAGGGCATTAAACGACTTTCTGAACTAAATATCATTTTGGCCGTAATACTGCTCGCATTTGTATTTTTCGCCAGTTCGAGTATTTATATTTTACAAACCACCATTCAGAACATTGGTCAATACGTTTCCAATTTATTTGCAATGACCTTTAATCTGTATGCTTATCAGCCTACAGGCTGGATTGGTGGATGGACCATCATGTATTGGGCTTGGTGGATTTCATGGTCGCCATTCGTTGGTATGTTTATCGCTCGTGTCTCCCGTGGACGCACCATCCGTGAATTTATTGTAGGGGTATTACTCATTCCCACAGGTTTCACTTTGGTATGGATGGGTTTTATGGGTAATGCCGCGCTATTTAGTATTCTTTTTGAAAATCAGGGAGGTTTAGTTGCTGCTGTAGAAAAAGACTCTTCTGTTGCCTTATTTGAGTTTTTAAAGCACTTGCCATTTTCTGGGGCTTCTAGCTTACTTGCAACGGTTTTAGTTTTTCTATTCTTTGTGACTTCTGCAGATTCTGGGTCTTTAATCACCGATTATTTAACAGCAAAAACAGAACATTCTCCTGCGTGGCAACGACTGTTTTGGACAGCAACTATTGCTGTGCTCTCTATTATTTTATTGATTGCAGGTGGCTTAGAAGCTTTGCAGTCTGCAGTTATTATGAGTGCCCTACCGTTCACTTTTATTATGCTGCTATTGTGCATCGGACTCATCAAAGCCTTACGTTTAGATGTGACTAAGATGCAAGCTTTACAAAGTGCTCGAATCACACCACGCGCTATACATAATCCAAGAAGCTGGCAACAGCGTTTAAGTTTAATTATGCATTCGCCTCACAGTGAATCCGAAGTCAAAGCCTATATTAAACAGGATGTACGTCAAGCATTTCAGAATTTAAAGCGTGAATTTCAACGTCGCCAACTGGATGTATCTATTGTCGAAAGTGATCAAGGCTTACTATTCAAAGTCAATCATCATGATGAAATTAATTTTATTTACCAAGTAGCTGTAAGTAAAACTCTCCCTCCAAGCTTTATGCTTCAAGATCAAAATGAAGATACTCAGCAGTCTTATATTGCTGAAGTGTTTTTACGGGAAGGTGGTAAAAACTACAATGTGATGGAATGGACACAAGAAGACTTACTTCAAGACATTTTGGAACAATATGAGCGGCATTTATATTTCTTAAATGTGGTTCGCAACTAAGTATTGGAGAATGTAAATTAAATTGTGTAATTGCCTGAATTTGCTATGCTCAAAACAATGAGTGTAACGAAATTGGTTTGATCCGAAGGACAACCAGCCCGATCTGTGAATGAATGCTCATATTTTTATTTTTTTGTGATTTAAGTTATATTTATTGCAGAAATTAGTGCGGTAGTTTCTTTTTTAGCCCGATCTCCCCTGGTCGGGTTTTCTATACTTAAAAATAGCTAAGAACTTTGTAAGCGTCCGCTGAATCCCATACCAATTTTTAATTCGATTTAGGTTTCCAGCAGTGCGGCAGCAATTCTTCAATTTGGGTCACTTTGTGTGTCGGTAACCTTTTCAGCACATCACTTAAATAGGCATACGGATCCAAGCCATTCAGCTTTGCTGACTGGATTAACGTCATGATGTTTGCCGCTCGCTGACCACTGCGCAGCGAACCTGCAAACAGCCAGTTCTTGCGCCCCAACGCCTAGGGACGCATCTGATTCTCTACCCAATTGTTGCATATCGGTAGATTGCCATCATCCAGATAGCGGCTTAAAGCTGGCCAACGCTTCAGAGTGTAATTGATGGCCTTGGCGGTGGGAGAACTCGATGGCACTGTCAGATGATGTTGGTTGAGCCATTCATATAGTTGTTGCATCACTGGTTGACTATGCTGTTGTCGGTATTCGCGGCGGTCTTCCGCTGTACCATCGGTCTTTTTCCTGAGCTCTGCTTCTATCGCATACAGTTTCTGAATCAGCACTAATGCCTGTTCAGCGACCTGACTTTTCCCAGTTACATGCAGTTCATGGAATTTACGACGTGCATGGGCCATGCAGCCCACCTCAATCACCTGGCCTGATTTAAAGCGTGCTTTATAACCACTGTAATCATCACAGACTAGATAACCCTGCCAGCCTTTCAAGAACTCTGCAGCATGCTGGCCTGAACGACTATCCTGAAAGTCATAGATCACCGCCTGAACTGGATTGTACTGTGTAGTGGCATAGGCCCAGACATAACCTTTCTTCGGTTTTTTATTATTCTCACCCATCCGCATGATGGTGACCGGTGTTTCATCTGCATGCAGCACCCGCTGTTGCAGCACCACCTCTTTTAAGGCATTGGCCAGAGGTTCCAGTTCTACACCGCAGCGACCTATCCAGTCAGATAAAGTTGATCTAGAAAGTTCGATTCCCGCCCGCTGATAGATCAGACGTTGACGGTACAGCG
>NZ_VOYT01000049.1:0-3846 GCF_013420145.1 Acinetobacter sp. YH12021 | reverse complement strand
TTAGCAACAGGAGGTGTTGCTGAATATATATCCATGTTCATGGATTAAGTCCCCACTTGTTTTTAGGTGGGAACTAAATTAAGGCTTATAGGATCGCTTGGTAAGGCTGTGTTAGCCGGATGCTTACGTAGTTATCGAGTTCACAACGTGATTGATGACTATAATCGCGAGTCATTGGATATATTGATTGACTTTTCGTTGCCAGCAGAACGTGTGCTGAGAGGACTTGATCAGCTCATTGAATGGCGAGGTAAACCTAAACGCATTAGAACCGACAATGGCCCAGAGTATATAAGTGAGCTGATGGAAAAGTGGTGTGATCAGCATGGTATTGAGCATGTATTTACTCAACCAGGCAATCCACAGCAAAATGCATATGTTGAGCGATTTAATTGTACAGTACGTTATGAGTGTCTAAATCAATATTTATTTCGAGATCTGAGCGAGGTGCAGGACTATACAACTGACTGGCAGTACTTTTATAATCATGAACGACCTCATATGTCAGTAAATGGTTGTCCACCTATTTTTAAACAATAACAAGGCTTTAGATTTTCTACCCATTAATTCAATTAAAAATGGGGGTATTACCGATTCAGCGGACGCTTACATTAAAATTGGTATGGGATTCAGCGGACGCTTACACGCCTACGAATAAACTGACACTTTTTTAGGCAAAATATACTCATAAAAAAGCCAGATAACTTAGTATCTGACTTCTCATAAAATCTCAAACTCTAAGAGAAAGAAAAGAGTTTTCTATCTCTTTAAAAAGTAGAATTAATGCCTATTTGGATGCCTTGATTATCATAGTCACTACCAAATTTTCCATTATAACCACCGTATAAAGCAACTTGGCTAGAGTCATTAGATTTAATAACATGGTCTAATCCGATACTAAAGTTTACCAAATCTTTATCCATACCTTGCACTGTGTAAGGAGCGAGAGATCTTGCTTGACCTACAATGCCAGTTTGGATATTAAGATCGTCTCCAGAGACATTCGTGTATTTAACACTACCTAGTAGACGAGTATTACTAGTAGGGAATTGATATTCACCAAGTACACCGATAGAAGTTCGAAGGATATTAGAATCTTGATCTCCAACTGCTAAATTCCAAATATCTGTGCCATTTTCAGTAAAGCCATCAACTGAGACATCATAGTATTCAATTGAAGCAGTTGGACCGATTTTGAACGCACCTATATTTTTTAAGTAATCGACACTTAACGCCGCAAACACCTGCGTGCCGTCAGTCTTACCAGTGGCGGTATCACCCTCAAATGTATCTCGTTTTGATTCATAAGATAAATCTTGATAACCGACCAACGCTTGCACCAATCCACCCTCACCGAAACGAGTGCGCGTGAATGCTGCTACAGAGTAACCATCAGCTTCTATTTCGCCAAAATATTGATGGGTCTTTGCCGTTGCATCGGTATAACCTACTGCTAGACCAACTGATGAGTTAGTATTTGTTAGACGCTTCTCTATACCTGCCGTTAGCGAATACACATCAACATCATAGCCTAAAGCGTTAGATAATGGATCATACTCTGAACGTGAAAGGCTCGGTGAGACGAAGCCATATAGATCGCTATCCATCGACGACCAGCTACCCGTGTCATTTGACGCAGCTTTTTGGTTGCCGTTGTTGCTACTCCAAGGAACATATCTTGTGATCGCAGCAACTTGGTCACGTGCGGTCTCAAAGCCAATACTAGTAAATGCTGGCGCATGGCCAAACCCAACACTTTCCAAAGCTCTTGCAACGTCGTTTGCGTTTCCTTCAGCAATAAGACTTTCGATTGCTGCTTGATATTTTTCAGCACTACCTTCAACAGTATTTAGATATGGTACGTTAGCTAACGTATCTAAATAAATCGCATTTTTTAATTGCATTTCAGTTGTTGCATTCGCAACGATGGGCGCAAACTCTTTAGATATACGAACAACAAACTCATTACCATCAATATTGCCAATGCTCATGGTGTAGTTTAAGTTGGCATTACGTAGATCTTCAATAGGTAAAACTTCGAAGCCTTTTTCTTTAGCTGCCGCAAGGATTTCAGCTGGTACTAATTCTCCAGATGCATAAGCTAATGCTGATACGTCAACACCTAATGAATCAGCTAAAGCTTGAAGACGACTATTAGTTAGATTGCCATAGGTCCAGCCACCACCCGCTAAGTTATTCCACGCAACAAGAGCAGCTTCTTCAACACCGTTACTATAGTCCCAGAACATACCATCCGGTACCATAGTGTTATCTAGGTAACCCTCTCCGAAGTGCTTCGTATAGCCATCAAGATCTAAAGCACCAAATTCTAACTTATTAGGTGCTACAGCTTTTGTAAATACTGCTTTCGTACCAGAGACGAAAAAACCTGTACTGTCCTCACCTTCTTGTCCACCATTACCGAATAAACCATCAGTTAGACTAGCGCCAAGACCAATCTTTGTTGCAGCAGTATTGAACAATACTGCATTGGCAGGATCAGTTGGATCCATCAATTTGCCATCTTTTCTTAGGTGCAATAGCTGTGATTTCAGCCCAAGTAGAAGGATAATCTTTTTCAGATTCAATCAATAATTGAACCGCTCTTTCTCTGATTTCAGGGGTATATTTTGGTTTTGTCATTGGAACATTCTCTCAAGAAAGTTGGTCTCCGACAAACCCGGTACGGTTCAGTTTCAAAGGTCTACATCGGAAACAACAATTCATTTCTGTGTACTATATGGCGAAATATACGGAAGGCACGTTGAAAGAATGTGGGTTACATAGTCAATCCAACTATACAGATGAGGATTATGACATAAAACAATACCGTAAGGTCATTGCAGATGCGGATCAGCAAGCCCATGCAGTGATTCCATCTAGGTAAAATACGAAGTCATTGAAAGATAAATTTACAGAATTACGCCGACCCCACACCCAGGTTGTAACTTAAATTTGAATAGAATAGATCTAATTTTAAATTTGGGGCTTATACGAACAGAAATAAGAGGTAGCTATACATAGAAATATGTATAACATTTAAAGTTTAATTAAAATTATGCAAGGTGATTCACATTTTTTCTAATGTGTTGTATGGTGTCTATGTATTTTTGTTTACTTTTTAGCTATGAAAATCTAACAATCAGGGTGAAAGCATGCCAAGTATTAAAATTGTTGCAAAAGAAGGACACGAGGTTTTATCTCAGACGACAGATAAGAATAGTGTTGCACTCACCGAAGCCTCGGTGGTGACATTAGGGGTTGCAAAAGCAGATATTTCAGAGATTCAGCGCAATGGAGCGGATGTTGTCATTCGTTTAAAAAGCGGTGAAGTTATTGTGATTCAAAATTTCTATAGCACCACGACAGCAACCGATAATAGTCTGGTATTAGAAGATGGCAATCAGTTGCTTTGGGTGAAGTTAACGGATGAAACAGGCGCATTTCTTGCTGAAGTGGTGTATGAGCCATTAACGACAATTGAGCCATTATTATATTCAGAGGGCGTGCCTCTTTGGGCGTGGGCTGCAGGGGCAGTTGCTGTGGGAGGTTTGGCAGCAGGCTTAAGTGGCGGCGGTAGTGATGGTGGAAATGGTGGGGGTGAAACTGAAGCTTACACCGAAGCACGCGAAGCAGTTGAAAAAGCTGAAAAAGCTTATCAAGATGCCAAAGATGCTCTGGAAGACGCTGAGAAAGATGGCAACATCACCGCTGAAGAACGTACTGCTCTTGAGCAAGCAGTTACTGATGCAGAACAAGCAAAATCTGATGCACAAGACCTTGTTGATGCATTGCCAGAAGATGCACAAGAAGGCCTGCAAGATCGCTTAGATGCATTAACTGACC
>NZ_VOYT01000048.1:0-4080 GCF_013420145.1 Acinetobacter sp. YH12021 | reverse complement strand
GGCCAGGCCTCAGCATTTTATTATGGTGATCCCCTGGGCGAAATGCGCCTGGTAAGCAGAGTTTTTGAAATGTAAGGCCTTTGAATAAGACAAAAGGCTGCCTCATCGCTAACTTTGCAACAGTGCCACATCAAGGCCCGATCCTTGGAGCCCTTGCCCTCCCGCACGATGATCGTGCCGTGATCGAAATCCAGATCCTTGACCCGCAGTTGCAAACCCTCACTGATCCGCATGCCCGTTCCATACAGAAGCTGGGCGAACAAACGATGCTCGCCTTCCAGAAAACCGAGGATGCGAACCACTTCATCCGGGGTCAGCACCACCGGCAAGCGCCGCGACGGCCGAGGTCTTCCGATCTCCTGAAGCCAGGGCAGATCCGTGCACAGCACCTTGCCGTAGAAGAACAGCAAGGCCGCCAATGCCTGACGATGCGTGGAGACCGAAACCTTGCGCTCGTTCGCCAGCCAGGACAGAAATGCCTCGACTTCGCTGCTGCCCAAGGTTGCCGGGTGACGCACACCGTGGAAACGGATGAAGGCACGAACCCAGTGGACATAAGCCTGTTCGGTTGGTAAGCTGTAATGCAAGTAGCGTATGCGCTCACGCAACTGGTCCAGAACCTTGACCGAACGCAGCGGTGGTAACGGCGCAGTGGCGGTTTTCATGGCTTGTTATGACTGTTTTTTTGTACAGTCTATGCCTCGGGCATCCAAGCAGCAAGCGCGTTACGCCGTGGGTCGATGTTTGATGTTATGGAGCAGCAACGATGTTACGCAGCAGGGCAGTCGCCCTAAAACAAAGTTAACTCGAGGGAGAAATCGTGAAGTTATCACTAATGGCTGCCAAGTCGAAGAACGGTATTATCGGTAATGGACCAGATATTCCATGGAGCGCCAAAGGCGAGCAACTTCTATTTAAGGCAATTACATATAATCAATGGCTTTTAGTTGGACGCAAAACTTTTGAGTCAATGGGCGCTCTCCCAAATCGAAAGTATGCAGTTGTAACTCGCTCTAATTTTTCTACGAATGATGAGGGTGTAATGGTTTTCTCCTCAATTCAGGATGCCTTAATAAATTTAGAGGAAATCACGGATCATGTTATCGTTTCTGGTGGTGGTGAAATATACAAAAGCTTGATTTCCAAAGTAGATACTTTGCATATTTCAACAGTCGACATCGAGCGAGATGGAGACATAGTTTTTCCTGAAATCCCAGATACATTCAAGTTGGTATTTGAGCAAGATTTCGAGTCTAACATTAACTATTGTTATCAAATCTGGCAAAAGAGTTAACAAGCGCCTGCAATCTGACCTCCGGTTACTGTCACCTTTTTTTGCGGTGGAGCTGCAAAAAAGGCGCCATTAACCTCCGGCAGTTGAGGCGGGCGTTAGCCATATTATGGAGCCTCATGCTTTTATATAAAATGTGTGACAATCAAAATTATGGGGTTACTTACATGAAGTTTTTATTGGCATTTTCGCTTTTAATACCATCCGTGGTTTTTGCAAGTAGTTCAAAGTTTCAGCAAGTTGAACAAGACGTTAAGGCAATTGAAGTTTCTCTTTCTGCTCGTATAGGTGTTTCCGTTCTTGATACTCAAAATGGAGAATATTGGGATTACAATGGCAATCAGCGCTTCCCGTTAACAAGTACTTTTAAAACAATAGCTTGCGCTAAATTACTATATGATGCTGAGCAAGGAAAAGTTAATCCCAATAGTACAGTCGAGATTAAGAAAGCAGATCTTGTGACCTATTCCCCTGTAATAGAAAAGCAAGTAGGGCAGGCAATCACACTCGATGATGCGTGCTTCGCAACTATGACTACAAGTGATAATACTGCGGCAAATATCATCCTAAGTGCTGTAGGTGGCCCCAAAGGCGTTACTGATTTTTTAAGACAAATTGGGGACAAAGAGACTCGTCTAGACCGTATTGAGCCTGATTTAAATGAAGGTAAGCTCGGTGATTTGAGGGATACGACAACTCCTAAGGCAATAGCCAGTACTTTGAATAAATTTTTATTTGGTTCCGCGCTATCTGAAATGAACCAGAAAAAATTAGAGTCTTGGATGGTGAACAATCAAGTCACTGGTAATTTACTACGTTCAGTATTGCCGGCGGGATGGAACATTGCGGATCGCTCAGGTGCTGGCGGATTTGGTGCTCGGAGTATTACAGCAGTTGTGTGGAGTGAGCATCAAGCCCCAATTATTGTGAGCATCTATCTAGCTCAAACACAGGCTTCAATGGCAGAGCGAAATGATGCGATTGTTAAAATTGGTCATTCAATTTTTGACGTTTATACATCACAGTCGCGCTGATAAGGCTAACAAGGCCATCAAGTTGACGGCTTTTCCGTCGCTTGTTTTGTGGTTTAACGCTACGCTACCACAAAACAATCAACTCCAAAGCCGCAACTTATGGCGGCGTTAGACATCATGAGGGTAGCGGTGACCATCGAAATTTCGAACCAACTATCAGAGGTGCTAAGCGTCATTGAGCGCCATCTGGAATCAACGTTGCTGGCCGTGCATTTGTACGGCTCCGCAGTGGATGGCGGCCTGAAGCCATACAGCGATATTGATTTGTTGGTTACTGTGGCCGTAAAGCTTGATGAAACGACGCGGCGAGCATTGCTCAATGACCTTATGGAGGCTTCGGCTTTCCCTGGCGAGAGCGAGACGCTCCGCGCTATAGAAGTCACCCTTGTCGTGCATGACGACATCATCCCGTGGCGTTATCCGGCTAAGCGCGAGCTGCAATTTGGAGAATGGCAGCGCAATGACATTCTTGCGGGTATCTTCGAGCCAGCCATGATCGACATTGATCTAGCTATCCTGCTTACAAAAGCAAGAGAACATAGCGTTGCCTTGGTAGGTCCGGCAGCGGAGGAATTCTTTGACCCGGTTCCTGAACAGGATCTATTCGAGGCGCTGAGGGAAACCTTGAAGCTATGGAACTCGCAGCCCGACTGGGCCGGCGATGAGCGAAATGTAGTGCTTACGTTGTCCCGCATTTGGTACAGCGCAATAACCGGCAAAATCGCGCCGAAGGATGTCGCTGCCGACTGGGCAATAAAACGCCTACCTGCCCAGTATCAGCCCGTCTTACTTGAAGCTAAGCAAGCTTATCTGGGACAAAAAGAAGATCACTTGGCCTCACGCGCAGATCACTTGGAAGAATTTATTCGCTTTGTGAAAGGCGAGATCATCAAGTCAGTTGGTAAATGATGTCTAACAATTCGTTCAAGCCGACCGCGCTACGCGCGGCGGCTTAAAGAGATGGATCCGTAAATTTGAACAACTCCTATAAGTGATATTCTGCTCCTCAAATGATGTTATAAACATCAATATATGGAGTATTTTATGGCACGTAGACCAAGAAGAAATCATTCAAATGATTTTAAAGCTAAGGTAGCACTTGCTGCGATTAAAGCAGAAAAAACACTTGCTGAATTGAGTGCTGAGTTTGATGTTCATCAAAACCAAATTATTGACTGGAAAAATCAATTGATCTCAGCTTCCTCGCAAGCTTTCGATCAATCAAAAGCTCCAACAGAACCACCCATCGATCTAAAAAAACTACATGCAAAAATCGGTGAGCAGGCATTAGAAATTGATTTTTTAGAAGGTGTGTTGAAGAAACTGGGCCGCTTCAACCACAAAAGTTAATCGACGACTCACTTCAGATTTCAGTATCTAAGCAAGCTAAGCTGCTGAAAGTCTCCCGTGGTTGTTATTACTATCGCCCAAAACCTGTGAGTGCATCAGATCTGAAGCTGATGCGATGTATTGATGAATTACATATGCAATATCCTTTTGCAGGCAGTCGTATGATGCGTGATTTGTTGAATCGTCAAGGACATCATATAGGACGACGTCATACACGTACTTTAATGAAGAAAATGGGTATTCAGGCGTTATATTGCAAACCAAATTTAAGCCAGGCTAATCAAGCTCACCGTAAATATCCATATCTGCTCAAAGGGTTGGCTATTCAGCGCAGTAATCAAGTGTGGTCTACGGATATAACGTATATCCCTATGGCAAAAGGCTTTGTTTATTTATGTGCTGTGA
>NZ_VOYT01000047.1:0-2923 GCF_013420145.1 Acinetobacter sp. YH12021 | reverse complement strand
GAACCCACCTACCTTAAGGTAGGTATCGTATGATGAATACATAGTCATACGAAGCGAACGCGGGGAAGTGAAACATCTCAGTACCCGTAGGAAAAGAAATCAATTGAGATTCCCTCAGTAGCGGCGAGCGAAAGGGGAAAAGCCCATTAAGTTATGTGTGTTTTAGTGGAATGCTCTGGGAAGTGCAACCATAGTGGGTGATAGTCCTGTACACGAAAGGGCACACATAATGATGACGAGTAGGGCGAGGCACGTGAAACCTTGTCTGAATATGGGGGGACCATCCTCCAAGGCTAAATACTCCTGACTGACCGATAGTGAACCAGTACCGTGAGGGAAAGGCGAAAAGAACCCCTGTGAGGGGAGTGAAATAGATCCTGAAACCGCATGCATACAAGCAGTGGGAGCCAACTTGTTTGGTGACTGCGTACCTTTTGTATAATGGGTCAGCGACTTATATTCAGTAGCAAGGTTAACCGAATAGGGGAGCCGTAGAGAAATCGAGTCTTAATAGGGCGTATAGTTGCTGGGTATAGACCCGAAACCGGGTGATCTATCCATGAGCAGGTTGAAGGTTGGGTAACACTAACTGGAGGACCGAACCCACTGTCGTTGAAAAGCCAGGGGATGACTTGTGGATAGGGGTGAAAGGCTAATCAAACTCGGTGATAGCTGGTTCTCCCCGAAAGCTATTTAGGTAGCGCCTCGGACGAATACCATTGGGGGTAGAGCACTGTTTCGGCTAGGGGGTCATCCCGACTTACCAAACCGATGCAAACTCCGAATACCAATGAGTACTATCCGGGAGACAGACTGCGGGTGCTAACGTCCGTAGTCAAGAGGAAAACAATCCAGACCGCCAGCTAAGGCCCCAAAATCATAGTTAAGTGGGAAACGATGTGGGAAGGCATAGACAGCTAGGAGGTTGGCTTAGAAGCAGCCACCCTTTAAAGAAAGCGTAATAGCTCACTAGTCGAGTCGGCCTGCGCGGAAGATGTAACGGGGCTAAAACTATGTGCCGAAGCTGCGGATGCATAATTTATTATGCGTGGTAGGGGAGCGTTCTGTAAGCCGAAGAAGGTGGATTGAGAAGTCTGCTGGAGGTATCAGAAGTGCGAATGCTGACGTGAGTAACGACAAAACGGGTGAAAAACCCGTTCGCTGAAAGACCAAGGGTTCCAGTCCAACGTTAATCGGGGCTGGGTGAGTCGACCCCTAAGGCGAGGCCGAGAGGCGTAGTCGATGGGAAATTGGTTAATATTCCAATACTTCAGTGTAATGCGATGAGAGGACGGAGAAGGTTAAGTCAGCCTGGCGTTGGTTGTCCAGGTGAAAGGAAGTAGGCATGCATCTTAGGCAAATCCGGGGTGCTCTATGCTGAGATCTGATAGCAAGCTGTACTTGTACAGTGAAGTGGCTGATACCCTGCTTCCAGGAAAAGTCTCTAAGCTTCAGTTACACTGGAATCGTACCCGAAACCGACACAGGTGGTCAGGTCGAGTAGACCAAAGCGCTTGAGAGAACTCTGCTGAAGGAACTAGGCAAAATGGTACCGTAACTTCGGGAGAAGGTACGCTGTTGATGGTGATAGGACTCGCTCCTTGAGCTGTCGACAGCCTCAGAAACCAGGCCGCTGCAACTGTTTATTAAAAACATAGCACTCTGCAAACACGAAAGTGGACGTATAGGGTGTGATGCCTGCCCGGTGCTGGAAGGTTAATTGATGGGGTTAGCGTAAGCGAAGCTCTTGATCGAAGCCCCAGTAAACGGCGGCCGTAACTATAACGGTCCTAAGGTAGCGAAATTCCTTGTCGGGTAAGTTCCGACCTGCACGAATGGCATAATGATGGCGGCGCTGTCTCCAGCAGAGGCTCAGTGAAATCGAATTCGCCGTGAAGATGCGGTGTACCCGCGGCTAGACGGAAAGACCCCGTGAACCTTTACTGCAGCTTGACATTGAACTTTGACCTTACTTGTGTAGGATAGGTGGGAGGCTTTGAAACTTGGACGCTAGTCCGAGTGGAGCCGTCCTTGAAATACCACCCTGGTAATGTTGAGGTTCTAACTCTGTCCCGTTATCCGGGACGAGGACCATGTCTGGTGGGTAGTTTGACTGGGGCGGTCTCCTCCTAAAGAGTAACGGAGGAGTACGAAGGTGCGCTCAGCGTGGTCGGAAATCACGCGTAGAGTATAAAGGCAAAAGCGCGCTTAACTGCGAGACCCACAAGTCGAGCAGGTACGAAAGTAGGTCTTAGTGATCCGGTGGTTCTGTATGGAAGGGCCATCGCTCAACGGATAAAAGGTACTCTGGGGATAACAGGCTGATACCGCCCAAGAGTTCATATCGACGGCGGTGTTTGGCACCTCGATGTCGGCTCATCTCATCCTGGGGCTGAAGCAGGTCCCAAGGGTATGGCTGTTCGCCATTTAAAGAGGTACGCGAGCTGGGTTTAGAACGTCGTGAGACAGTTCGGTCCCTATCTACCGTGGGCGCTGGAAATTTGAGAGGATCTGCTCCTAGTACGAGAGGACCAGAGTGGACGAACCTCTGGTGTACCGGTTGTGACGCCAGTCGCATCGCCGGGTAGCTATGTTCGGAAGGGATAACCGCTGAAAGCATCTAAGCGGGAAGCCTACCTCAAGATAAGATTTCCCCGAGGCTTTATGCCTCCTAAAGAGCCGTTGAAGACTACGACGTTGATAGGTTGGATGTGGAAGCATAGCGATATGTGAAGCTGACCAATACTAATTGCTCGTGAGGCTTGACTATACAACACCCAAACAGTTGGGGTTGTATGCTCAATCGATTCAAATCCAATCAGTCAATTCAGACTGATCTTGATTTAGTTAACGCTAAACAATAAAATTCAGACCCAATAGCCAACCTGTTAATAACTCATTTGGAACAAAGTAAGGCATTACA
>NZ_VOYT01000046.1:0-4523 GCF_013420145.1 Acinetobacter sp. YH12021 | reverse complement strand
TCAGGGTCTCACGGTAATCGTTAAAACAGGGTTTCAATACAAAAAAAATTGTATCTAGTCAGGCTATATCTAACCTCACGACCACTTCACAATCATTCGATTGTTTATAGGCTCCCGTGTCCTTGTCGCCCAACCCCGTTTACAACGGATTGGATCGAAAAGGAGTATTACAACTCCCTAGCGCCCATCAGATCGTACCGAACGGGATTTCTCCAGTAGTACGCTCAATCGGTCAACTCAAAATGGCTAGTTCTGAATTGTGCGCTATCTAAAAAAACATGGCTTTAAACAGGCTGTTGCCTGCTCAAAATCGCTAAAACGAAAATGGTCAGGCAGTTGGTCAGACTGCTTTAAGTCAATGAATATTGCGACTATAAACCAAGCAAAAACAGATGTAAATTCCGTCACCTAGGAACCACTTGATTGCACGATGACAAATTGTGTCAATTAAGTCCGACCAATGCCTTTGGCATTGGTAAAAAATCAAAATCGTTGAAAGCATTATAAAATATAGCTTTTAGTTAGAATAAATATTGCTTGATTACATAGGACTTTTTAGAATATTGTTTGATGACAATTGAACAAATATTGCTTGGTAACAATAAAATGATTCATTACAGCCCGAACAGTCGTTATACAGCGCAAAAAATTGTAGATAAAGTTGCAAACGGTGCGTATTTCTATAGTCACTTTACTATTGAATCTGATAACACGATGTTTGCAGATAAAATCCAAAAACTCATAAAAAAACTCAGCCAAAAATATTCTTTAGATTTAAGCCCACGACAAAGGACTTATCGTTTAAATAAAAAAAATGAGCCTATTGCGGATTTAATTATTCAAAAGCGTTATGACCAAGATATATGGGAATTTTGGCTGTTTGTGACAACTCCAAAAAGCAATGAATACAACACTCTTAAAAGCGAGGGGCAATTAAAGAAAATAGTCAAACAGCGAATATCAGAAGTTGAAACAACGTGGAATCGAGAAGAAGAACAAGAACAAATTTCATTGATTCGGACATATTTTAATGACCATGAAAAATTCAAATTTGTTTTACAAAAGCCCTTTTTAAAAGTTGCGTTTGGAAATGGGAAAAATGTTGAACTGGTGCGCCTTTCACACTCAAAAAAGAAATCAAAGAATTATCCTGATACGGAGAAAAGTGCAAAAAACTATACATGGACTTGGCGATTTGATGAGCCTAGCGTGCAGCTGATTAAAAAAAGCTATGTTGAAATTATAAATACACTTATTTCAAATAATGACAAAAGCGTTGGCATGTCTAAGTTGCAGTCATTTTATGATGATCTGAAATTTTACGGAGTCTTCAAAGGGAATCGGCACCAGATCGGACGATTGTTTGTTGATGCGGTCAGTTATCACTTCAAAAAAACAGGGAAAAACTTTAGAAAAATGGACTACTACATTCCTTTAGAGCTGAATTACCTGCCCCGAATTAAGAATTATGCAGATGATTTTATTCAGTATGTTTTCTTAAGAAGGATTTATGAGAGTGTTCAAATCAATTTGAATAAAGACGATGTAAATCAAGACACTTACACCGAACTATTTAACAAATATTTGGTTTAATAACAGGACTTAATATGAATATTGCAACCTTAAAAACTGCTGAAATATTTAAAAAACTCCCTCATTTATTTAAGTCTAAGTTTATATTTTTTTTCCTAGGCTTTTGGTTGATGCTAACAGCATTTCACTATGTCGATATTGTACCTAGTGATGATTATTTAATAATCTCAAAAGCCTTGGGAATACTTGCTTTGATCACCTATTTTTTTGAAAGAAAAATAGGTATTACCCTTTGAAATCAGTATGTTTACGCAATGCTGTAAATATCCGTTTTGCAGTTTCTTCACGTACTGATTTTGGGTCTCTCAAAATACCGGCAATAAACAGAGTAAAAGCATCGTATGTCGGGAATGTAGAAAGGTCAGATATGTCACTTACACGACTTAAAATAGCACTATATTTGCTGATTTGAGCATCTGTTAAATCGCAGAACATATCTATTGTGTTCGGGTCCCGAGCTTGTGTCGTTAGAGTTTTAGGTTTTGGTTTCTCTTTTACAGTGAACTTAAAGCCGACTACAGAACGCCCCTGCTTTATATTCTCATAGCTGAGGTTAATATCCGTATTTTGATTAATTTCATCTAATGAGGGTTTAATTACCCTTTTTTTTAAATTACTTAAATCTTGATACGACTCAGGTAAGCCAAGCTGTTCAAAAAGATCATTAAGGCTGATTTGAAAACCGCCCATCACCTGATGTTTCTTAGCTAAGTGATAGATGTCTAGTGAGTAGTCTTTCCGGAGCCGTAATACAACCTCTTTTTTATATTTTGTATAAGGATTTAAAGCATCAAACTCCCTAAGAAGAAGAAGGACTTCATCAGTAAAGTAGAGTTCTGAACCCCCTTGCCCTACTTTATAAACAACCTTGTTCAACCATCTTATTTTCACCCGATCCCCATTTTGTGCTGTATATCCGAAAAATCGGGTAAAAAGACGCTCTGACGCTGTTTCTAGTGCTGTATATGCGGTTGAAAGATCGACATTACACTCACGTGAAAATTCATGAGATGAGATAAAAATAGGTTCATTACTTGATATTTGTGTTGTTCTAGCAAGCGGCGTAGACATGATAAAAAGACGTTTTTCATCAAGGCTCATTCCACGAAAGCATTCAGCAACTCGGTTTTGTAAGACAACCCAATCTTTCGGATAATGTTTCTTTAGATCTACAGCCATATAAACAGCTCAAAAATAATAAATCGGTTTGTTTTTATACTAAGTACATTGTTTGAGTCAATACTTTTTTACAAATTAAAGTACATACATAGGTTTGTACTTTAATACTTGGCGTTTGTACTTTTTAAACTTGGCGTTTGTACTTTTTAAACAGTGTTTAACTTGGCGTTTGTACTTTAATACTTGGCGTTTGTACTTTTTTAAAGTTTGAAAGCCATGTTACACGTGGCTTTGAGGGGGGGCTAAAAGTATTTAAAAGCTTCTTAAAAGAATAAAAAGGAGCAGGGGAGTGAAAAACAGCCCTATGGCACTCGCTTCGCTCGTGGCATTTTGACCTCGTTTCACTCGGTCTTGGGGGCTGTTTTTTGGTGACTGCTTTCGAGGATTCAAAAAAGCAAAAGCGGCTATGAATTCGCTTCGCTCATAGAGCTTTTTTGCTCGCTTCGCTCGGTCTAGGTGCAAATACCAGCATTTGATTTAATTCCTTTTGTCTTTTTTATTTTTTTAAAGCAGTTTTTCAGAGGGTCGAGGCTCAACTTTTCTTTGTGTCACTCGTAGACACTCGTTAAATATACCGTTTAAATGCAAAAAATAAGGGTTTTTAGCTACTTTAGGTGTTTTTTTGATATTACCTACATGAAGTAAATTAAAGTGCCTTAGAAAGCAAAATAGAGAGATTTAGGAACTCACCTCGTTTAGTTGTTTTGCCGCAACCGAGGGAGTCATATCTCACTTTCGTAGAGTTCACGTTGTTTGTCGAGTAGAACATGGGTAGGCAAATACCCAAGTCATTATCACAATACGTCGTTCTTTATACTAAAGAATGGAAAAAACTCATCTTAACGAGGACTCCCGCTAATTTTTCTAAATTAGTTAAATATTCAATTAGTTAGAATTGAAACTATGAAAAAAATCATGCAGTACACAAGACTATGCTGCCGTATTTTCTTTTCTTTCATTAACGTTTGCTTAGTCCTGACTTAGATCGGGAGACCAATCCCGACCTATCAGAACAAACAATGGCGACCAAACCATTTTTAGCTATGTTTCGCTTTTTTAGATAACAACATAAAACCGACTCGGATTTTCGACAACACTACTCCCTTTACCACCCTTAGCAGCCACGCCACTGGTGAGTTCGCAATGTTTAATACAGCATCGACTTCGTTATTTTCATAACTTATACGACCTACTCATCCTCTCTCCCTCTCCATGCCTTGCCGTGACAACTCAATGTCTAAGCATGGAGATTCCCAAGTTATTTCTAACGATCTTAGCAATTGAACGCCAATGCTCTTTTGTCTGTCAGTGCTTCCATTTTCCCCACCACGCGGTTCCTTAGATTTGGTGGATATGACTTTGAGACAAAATCTGAGCGTATGGCTCTTAATCTACACGTGTCTCCGGTTTATGCTTCCGGATGTATACTGTTTAAGCTATCCGTTGACCCACTTTGCTTGAGATGATCTCACTCAGTGGTGCCGCTGCTTCCAGATTTCTCCTCAGCTAGCCTGTAACATTGCTGTTACCTCAAACGCCATCAGTTGTGCCAATGAGCTGCGCTTCCCTCTTAGAGTGCATTTGCCGCAACACATTGCCGTTATTAGTGACCCTTAACATCCTGTCAGGGTCTCACGGTAATCGTTAAAACAGGGTTTCAATACAAAAAAAATTGTATCTAGTCAGGCTATATCTAACCTCACGACCACTTCACAATCATTCGATTGTTTATAGGCTCCCGTGTCCTTGTC
>NZ_VOYT01000045.1:0-4789 GCF_013420145.1 Acinetobacter sp. YH12021 | reverse complement strand
TAGAGAAGCTGAAACAGTTAAAAGCACAGAAACAGGCTATTGAAGCAAGAGAACGTACCAAAAAGAAAGAACAGGAGCGCAAGGATGATACTCGGCGTAAAATTTTGCTCGGTTCTTACTTGATTAAAAAGATGAATGACAATGAAGCAAACAAAGAAAAAATACTCGCTGAACTCAACGAGTATTTAACAGAAGATCGTGATAGGAAATTGTTTAACCTTTAAAATCTGTTTTAGCCAAACATTCGAACACAAGCTGTTGTGCTTTTTCATTAACACTATCAGGTTGTAACAGCACTTTTTTAATTCTGGATATAAGCTCATTAGAATCTTTTGCTGTGAAAAATCTGATAATCCTACTGTTCTCTTTCAGAGCTAAAGCGTATTTAACAGCTTGAGATTCTGTAAGTGGCTTAATTTCAATAGTCTTATCTATTTGATCTGTAAATAGATCAGGAGTATTTGAGTCTGTCACACCATCGTTTATCTGTTCTTTTTTAGGCTGTGGTTTTTTCTTAAATTTAAAAGAGAATCCTACAATTAAACGCCCTTTTTTATGTTGCTCATATTCAGCCTTAATATCAGTTTTCTGATTGATTTCTTTTATTGCAGGTTCTAATACACGTGCTTTGAAATGATCAATTCTCTGATATTCATTAGCGCTAATTCCTAGCTGCTCCCTAAAATTCTCTAATTTAATCATTGGCACTTTACCTGTACTGCGCCATTGAATGAGTAATTCATAGAGTCTTGCAGAATAAACACTATTTAGCTGAGATGTTTGACTTAATAAATACTGGGTAAAGAACTCTTTTACACCATCAATCCTACTAATGCCTTGAACAACAGCAAGAGTAAAAACAAGCTCTATAGCACCTTCATCATCAAGATACCTAACCTGTTGAATCCAACGGCTTTTTATTAATTTTCCACTTTCATCATAAAAGCTAAATCTACGATTAAAAAGAGTATCTTCCGCATCTTTCATTCGCTGATAAGCATTCTGTCTCGTTGTATTGAATGTATCGGCATAACGTCGTGCATCAATACGCAATGGAGTATCTGTATTTAATCCAGTGCCTGTTTCCCGGGCATCAACAATCGCAAGTTGAACAATATGAAGTTCAGCCAAAGATAGTGTTTGGAATGCCTGATTCAATCTATTTGTTTTTACAACTAAATCTTTACTCATATTTAGATAGATAGTTATATTTCACCACATACTAAAACATGTGGGTTTTACCACAAAGCATAATATGTGGGATAAATGTAACTAGATGTGGGGGAATGGGTAACTAGATGTGGGGGAATGGGTAACTAGATGTGGGGGAATGGGTAACTAGATGTGGGGGAATAAACATCTAATATATTGATTTATTTATTTTTTTAACCAATTAAAAACATTTAAAAATTATATAAAACATTTAAAAACCCGATTTATATTTTTTTTAATAAGAAATTAGACTAATATTCTGCTATAAGTTAAATAATTTCTATCTATCTAATTGTTTTTCTTCTTATCAATCCTCATAAAGGCTTGTAATATGGCTATCGTAAACCCTGTAAACCGTCGTAATAGCACTGATTTTAGAGATGCTAAAGGGGTAAACTTTGACCTTGAAAAAATGAAAAAAGGTTTAAGTTCTAAAAAAATTGATTTGCCTAAACATCAAAGCATCGAGGAAAGAACTACGTGGCTATTGGAAATGATGGAAAAAAGAAAGATCAAAGCTTAGATGGTTATAAGAGTCAAAAATTACCTACGACAGGTGTAGAGGTAAAAATTCGAGAAGCTCTACTCGATTCAATGAATTACTATCAATTCGATGCTCATGATATTAACAAAGTTGCAAAGTTTACTTTCCATATCGAAGAAAACGGCTTCCTAAACTTAGAAGGTCGAAACAAAAAATCAAATAATCCTCCAACAGAAGATCTTCAATTTGTTGAGAAAGCTCAATTCGCAATTGAATACAAACTTTTTCATTACCATATAGGAATTCCTTTTTATCAAGTTAGTCCATCAGGTGATTTAACTTCAGATTACGTATTGCAATATAGCTATGACCAACAAAAAGGTTATGTAGATATTATCAATGTTGAATATCATCCTTTAGTTTTGCCTTCAAAAGAAGATTTAGAAAGCGAGCATATTGAGAATCCTTTTAAAGAAAATTAAGTAAGCTTGTAATCAGTGAAAAAGCAAAGGTGAATTCTGATATAGCTCAATCGCTCGTAGACACTCGCTCGGTTAATATTTTTTCAATCTTTAAAAATAAAGCTGGCCTTCTGTTCTTAAAAGTGTAAAAATTCCATTTAAGCTTTATTAGTGTTGTTTAAATATGTCTCTCAAAATTGTTTCTCTTTTTTCTGGTGCTGGTGGTTTGGATCTAGGTTTTCAAAAAGCTGGATTTAATATCATTTTTGCTAATGAGTTTGATAAAGATATTTGGGCAACGTATGAATATAATCATCCCAATACCCATTTGGATAAACGAAGTATTACTGAAATCAACGAAAATGAAGTTCCTGAATGTGATGGAATTATTGGTGGCCCTCCATGTCAAAGTTGGAGTGAGGGTGGTGCTAGACGAGGTATAGATGATAAAAGAGGACAGCTTTTTTTTGATTTTATTCGAATCTTAAAAGCAAAAAAACCATCATTTTTTTTAGCTGAAAATGTTAGTGGGATGCTTGCTGAAAGACATAAATCAGCATTAGATCAAATTAAAAAAACTTTTGAAGACGCTGGCTATGATCTACATTTTAAATTATTGAATGCTACTGATTACGGAATTGCTCAAGATCGTAAACGTGTTATTTTTTTAGGATTTAGAAAAGACTTAAATGTACATTACACGTTCCCTGAACCTATCGTCAAAAAACTTGTTTTAAAAGACATTATTAAGGATTTAGAAGATAAAGCAGTTCCAGCAATAAATAAATCAAAACCAAATCCACTAGCTATAGTTCCTAATCATGAGTATATGACAGGCGGTTTTTCCTCAATGTATATGTCTAGAAATAGAGTGCGGTCTTGGGATGAACCATCATTCACAATACAGGCTGGAGGTCGCCATGCTCCTATTCATCCTAGTTCTCCTAAAATGATAAAAATAGACGTGGATAAATTTATGTTTGCTTATAGTGAACTTGGTTTTAGACGTTTAAGTGTTCGAGAGTGCGCAAGAATTCAAAGTTTTCCTGATAGTTTTGTTTTTAAATATTCTGATGTAAATCATGGATATAAAATGATAGGGAATGCTGTAAATGTAGATTTTGCTAAAATTTTAGCTGATAGTATTTCACAAGCACTCCACTTATCATGTAAGGCTAATCTTCGTTCGGCTTAATTTTTTCTATATCAATATCTGAAAAATCATTAATTTTTAATTGAATGAGACATTGCTTAATAAGAGGCATCATGTCTCTTTCTCCTTGATATATTAATGGTTCATCAAAAATAATTTCAGGACTTAATCTATTGTTTTTTACAGACCATTTAACAGCAATAGCTAAAGTTCTAGCACCATCAGCTTTATTTGCTTTGTATCTAAAGTTATTAGCAGTAAATACTAAATAAATATCTCCTGCATCATAAGTATCAAGGTTTATTAAATCATCTATTACGTCTTGAGCATTTGAATATTTATCTATGTTTCCATTGATAAGGTATTCAGCAATTCCTGAATTTTTTTGAATTGTATTGGAAAATATAACAGCATCTTTTTTTTCTAAAGTTTGATTTTCTCCTTTAAAAATAATTTTTACAATTTCATTATTTGTTAATTTTAAAGGAGAACTTAATGTTCTCTCTTTATTAGTGACTTCCAATTTCCAACCTAGTGTAAAGTTAGCATCGATTTCACCAGAGTTTGGTTTTAGGAACGCTAAATCATTCTTTTTACTTATGAATCTTTCTTTTATTAAGTCTATACTTTCAGTTAAAATCTGCTTCCAGTTTGATCCTAATAAATCTTCGGCAATTGGTGCAGTCAGTTTGTTGGCCAGAAATTCAGCATCGTCTTTTTTAACTGAAATTTTAATTTCAGCTACTGTTCCCTCATTGATGTTATTTAATAATACATATACATCTGTCTTACATTCACCTCCACCTTTTTGAGGGTAAGGTTTACATGCAACTATACGGTTATAGATTTTATTATTCCAATGAACTACACCATCTGTATTGTTGAATAAATCAACAATATAATCCTCTAAATCTCTATATGCTTTTCTCATCAATACGCCCTCATAAAAATCAAAGGCGTTATGATAATTAAACTTCAGTCACTTAAGTAATATTTATGGAAGCGCGATGCTTTGAAATATGGCTAAAGCCATATTTCAAAGTCGGGCAACTTTGCGCTTGCTGTAATTTGATTTGTAATGAGAAAAACCAAGCAAAGTACCGATCAACTAGTATTTTTTAGGGTCGATCTGACACCAGTCATACGTTTTTTCTTTGACACTACTCGGTTCAAACGAGTAGCAATTTTTCCTCATTATTCTCACCAATGTTTCACCATCACTTTCTCGAATTTGTAGCGGATATTTTTTTAGTACAGCCATATCTGCTCTACGTTCATCAATTTCGTCTTTGCTTGGTATGTATAAGAAGATAGCCAAAATGAATACCATCATCACAGCAACAAACGTGCTAGCAAAAATAAGGATAAGTTTTAAGTTGAGCCTGTTTGTAGCTTCGTTTAATGCCTGAATACTGTTGTTTAATGCACCTGTATGCTTCTTATTTGCGTTTTCTAGCGATTTTTCAGCCTTGTCTAGCA
>NZ_VOYT01000044.1:0-5171 GCF_013420145.1 Acinetobacter sp. YH12021 | reverse complement strand
TGGTGGAAACCAAGATGCATTGCATCAAATTATTAGGCGATAAATTAATGGCAAGAAGCTTTCCTAGTCAGGTGAATGAGATCCATGCACGTGTAGCAGTCCTTAACAGATTTACGGAATTAGGTCGACCACTTACCCAAGTTACGCCTTAAATTTGGCTCAATTAGGGGCGCTTTGCATTTCAAATCTTTGTGCAACAAAGCCAATTTAAACTAATTCTAACTGTTCGGCTTCTTCTGTAACTTCAATATCTTCAGCAGCAGAATTTTCAAATTCATCATTTAACCAACGCTGTAATAAACTACGCATTCTTGAGCTTGGTACATAAATATTGATTGGGTTACCTTCACGAATAGCAGAACGCCATATCCATTGGACCATCTCAGATAGAGCGAATACATCTTCCTTAACAGGGAATCCCTTCATAGCTGAAGCTTTAACAACCATTGGATTTGGATATAGGTTCATCAAGTAAGCTAAGTTGGTTTTGTCTTTGTATTCGTTAGTTGCCTTTGTATTGAAGGCTAACCATTCTTCTTTATAGCGTGATCCAGCAATTGCTGAATGTGCTTCTTTAAATGAAGTCCAAAGTCTATCTGACTTTTTCGCTTTAACATGGTTACGGAAATAGTTATCAAGATTTTTTGACAACTGCTCACATAAAGCTTTCTTATTTGATTTGAATTGGCTTGAACTCAATGCTGTAGTTTTAGTACCAATCTCATTAATAAACTTGTTATCTGAAATAGTGACTAAATGCTTAATTTGAGAAGGCTTGTTACCAAAACGGATCAGCTCATACTCAACGCCATACGATTTCAAATACGCTGACATCTGAGAGCCTTCAAACATATAAGTAGCAATCCATACTTCTTTAAAAGATTTCAGTGTATCTATACTCAATTCCCAAACAATCAACTTCTGGTCCACATACAAGAGCTGACCAAGATCACACATTGTTGCTAGGTTTTCGTATTTCGTACCTGTAGGGTCACCACCGTTATCACCATACTTTTCACGATTGAAACGAAGAGTGACAGCATCATCATCAACATGAATCCAACCTAAACGGAAAAGAGCTTCTAACTCTGTAGATGAATGCTCTGTATATACATCATAGACTTGGATTGTTTCGTCAATAATAAGTACATAGTCTTTCGCATCATCCAACATATTTGGTGTTAGGTTCATAAAGAGCTGATGTGTACTGACTACGTTTTCTTTGTTCTTTAACAGGTATTGCAAGCTTTCAGCTTTATTCCCGCCCTTATAGCTTGGATGCTTGAAACGTCTTTCTTTTAATGGAGCATCATCAATATAAGCGTAATGAACGCTAGTATCGTCTTCTGTGGTAATTAAAGGACGTTTTAACGTATCTTCAGGATCGTATGTAGTACCTGAAATACGATGACATTCATCAAGTAATGGAGTGATATAAAGAAAGTTTTGATCTTTTTCTGCTGTTCTAATGTTTTCTATAATTTGAGTAGTCTTACCGCTACCCATCATTGCATCATAAACTTTAAACACTGTGCTTATTTTTCCTATTGGCACGTTTTTTATTCCTCATGATATTTTGTTGTTATGGAAGACTGTTCTTCCCTCTTGAGACAGATTATACAATTTCAAGACAAATAATGTCAATAGCTTGTCTTGAGACTTAGTTTTTGTCTTGAAACCCTTTATTTGTCTAGCTAAATGGTTGTTTTATTTTTAAATTTATAATTGTGGATAAGTAAGACAGGTTTCAGTCTTAATTGATCTTAGGTTTTATACGGCTTTCGCTGCAATTCGATACTCGAATTACAGTGAATTTATAAAGGAAAATTTAAAGGCTGTAGACAAAACCTTGTCTTAGACATTTTATAACTAATTGTTTTTAAAAATGAAAAAAGCAAAAACCTTAAAACAAAAATGTACGGATTCTAGGTACACATAAGCGCACACAGACATAGCACCTAAAGCCTATTTACTGACCGCCCTTTGTTCCTTCCATTACTGTAGCTATTGCCTACAGTCGGTTGGTTGCTCAAACATTTACTTCAGCATAGCTTCGTTGTTACTCGCTATACTTCGTAAAGTTTCGAGCTGAGGTCCATTCTTTTATAACTCAATGTTTTCAACTGATTTTGAAGGAAGCTTAAAAAGTCTTATAAAATAAGGCTAGACAAAACCTTGTCTTGGGACAGTCAAAAAACTCAATTTTTTAGGGCTTTTTTTAACTTTTATCTTAAAGAAGAAATTATAAAAAAATACATATAACTAATTAATAAATATTTAATTAATTTTTAAAAAGAAGAAAAAGAATTGAACGATATATCGAACTCCTTTCAGTCGTTCTCATATCTTCTTATAGAAAAATAGTTGTTCAACCTATAACTATCTAGTTTTGAGTTTGTTTAGTAAGCGTCCGCTGAACCCCATGCCTATTTTTTAATTTGAGTTGGATTTCCAGCGGTGTGGCAGTAACTCTTCAATCTGGGTCACTTTGTGTGTCGGTAACCTTTTCAGCACATCACTTAAATAGGCATACGGATCCAGCCCATTCAGCTTTGCTGACTGGATTAATGTCATGATATTCGCCGCTCGCTGGCCGCTGCGCAGCGAGCCAGCAAACAGCCAGTTCTTGCGCCCTAAGGCCCAAGGTCGCATTTGATTGTCGGGTAGTCAGACGCAGTTACCTACGTCCAACCCCCTAAGAACCGTGCATGCGAGTTTCCCAGCACACGGCTCAAGCCTCTGCTAAGGCGCCATTCGGCACCCGGTTATACATCGTTGACATTGGCAAACTGAACACTCCTCGGACAATACAGATGGTAAATCTCAAGATTAGCAACTGCATCCGTTCCACCATGACTTAGCTTCACAATATGACGGCTGTGCCATGGTGTATCTTTGGTGACTGGTTTAAGACAGGCGCAGCAGCGACCACCTTGTTTTAGCCACACCCGATACAGCTTGGCTCGCCCCTTTGCGGAGACCAGCATTCTTTTACCCCATCGGGATTCGAAGTACTCATCCCATGCGGGGTCATGAGGGTTAGCAGCAGCCTTGATCTTGATATGTCGCACAATTGGCGTGTCCGAGGCAGACACTAATGTGTATTGTCGCTTCCGACCATCAGCGGACTGTTCATCACATGAGAACACCCATCGACGCGCTCCTTGTACTTTGAAATACCGATCTTTGACCCATCGGAGTGTTTTGCGAGGGTGGCGACGTACCGCCCATCGCCAGAGCATTTCCCACACTGCGCTGTCTACCTGGTTGAAAACCTTCTTGGCAACGACATAACTATGATAGTTGGCCCAACCCCTTAGAATAGGGTTGAGCAAACCGATCAAAGTGGCCTGTCGTGTCGCTTTGTTTGCATTGATTAATGCTCGCAGCTTATCGAGATGAGCACTGATGTTTGCCTTTGACGGCTTGATCAGTAGCTTGCCATTGTACTTGCGTACGTTCCACCCAAGAAAATCGAACCCGTTCCCTATGTGCGTGATTTTGGTCTTTTCCTGAGAGAGCACGAGACCGCGCTCCGCCAGAAATTCAACCACGGCAGGGCGAACTTCATTTTCGAGCCACTCTTTAGAATACCCCGTGATGATGAAATCATCCGCATACCGTACCAGTTGCAGCTTTTTGCCTGTCCATTTGGCGTTAGAGAACCTCTTAGCCAGCATCGTTTCCAGTCCGTCCAAGGTCATGTTGGCCAGCACCGGGGAGATAATACCTCCTTGCGGTGTTCCGGAAAGACTGGGAAACAGCTTGCTTTGGTAGACGTAACCGGCTTTGAGCCATTTCCGTAGAATCACCTTGTCCATTGGGAGGTTGGCGATCATCCAGTCATGGCTGATATTGTCGAAACAGCCTTGAATGTCACCCTCTAGCACCCACTCCGCACTTACTTTTCTTGACAGCACACCAAAGCACTGTGCTGCAGCATCCGCGGTTGAGCGTTGCGGTCTGAACCCATAAGAGTTCCGATCAGCGATGGTCTCCGCGATGGGTTCCAAAGCCAGCAGATGGAGCGCCTGCATGGCCCGGCATTTCATCGTGGGTATCCCGAGAGGTCTCATCTTGCCATTTTTCTTCGGAATAAGGACTCTCCGAAGCGGAAGGGGCGTGTAACCTCGCCTCTTCAACGACATCATCGCACCGGTCTTGGCCTTGGGTGTATTCCAAGTCACCTTGTCGACCCCAGCCGTGTTTTTGCCTTTGTTTTCAGACACTCGTTTGACGGCCAATGCTTTGCCACTAAACGAGTGAGTCAGCAGCCATTGCAAAGCTTTCGCCTTGTTATGCCTGCCGTCTTGTACCGCCTTCACAATACGCGCTTGCAGCCCTCTGACATGACGCTGTACAGCAATCCAATCGATGCTGTCCCACGATGTGCTGGAAGGTGCACACGCTGATACTGCTGCATTCATTTGCTCTCCCTCCATTAAAAGGGTTCTACACACTCTCTTGTGATGAGAGACCATAAGGACGTCAGCCCGCTTTCGCGTGGGGTAATGTTTCAACCTCTATCCAACCCATTACAGACTGGCATTCGCTTTTTCCTCGTTCCTTCGCCCGCATCACCATGGGCAGTTTTTGCAAACTGCTTTCCCAATGGGAGTAATACGGGATTTCCACGTTCCGCTTACTGAAGTACATCGGCTTAGGTGCCTGCTATCGACCGGGAGGCGTATGGGTCACGAATGCGTAGTCGAAAGACGCAATTCCCACCTCCATTACCGTTTTGGTTCGAGCGTATCAGCCATTTCCGCTCGTTCAACTTAACGATCGTTACGCAGATTCACATGTGTTCACCATACCGATTATCTAGCCCTTGTCCGGCTATGGCTGCCAGAAGGGTACGCCTCTCACGATTGATACCCCGCACCTTGCGGTGCCTCGTTACATTGTCGAAGGCGCTCTTTATTCAGCCTTCTAGATTCACCCGGTGACACGGGTGGTTCCCGCAGGGGGAACAACTTCATTAAGCGACTTCGTGTCGCACCTCGACCCAATTATTGCAAATCGGTAGATTGCCATCATCCAAATAGCGGCTTAAAGCTGGCCAACGCTTCAGAGTGTAATTGATGGCCTTGGCGGTGGGAGAACTCGATGGCACTGTCAGATGATGTTGGTTGAGCCATTCATATAGTTGTTGCATCACTGGTTGACTA
>NZ_VOYT01000043.1:0-5523 GCF_013420145.1 Acinetobacter sp. YH12021 | reverse complement strand
CTAGACAAAATGACACCAAATGAGTTTTACTATGATCAGCTACCCCAACAAAACAAGGTGGCTTAACTAGAGCGGAATATCACTTATAAATACGCTTTTAGTTGTTCAAACAAGTGGAACCACCTCTGTTTGTAATGATATTTTATAAAATTCAATATTAGATCTGCAGAGAAAAACTTATCAAACTAAGTATTGGCTAGTCTTTTTCTTCGAAAAACTTATCAAACGAAGTATTAAGTTAATCTTTTTCTTCAACTTCTTCCTTAAACTCAAACAAATCATTCATCGTACAGTTAAAGTACTTACACAACTTATCGGCGACTGGTAATTCAATACGTACAGCACGGTCATAATACATACTTGTGAGCGTGTTGCGATTGATACCTGTTGCATGCACCACTTCACTTAATTTTAAAATTTTTCTATCGCCCATGAGGCTAGATAACTTACAAGTAATCATATTTAAATTAATTTACAAAAAATAACTTGCTGTGGGTTATTTGAAGTTGTTGACTGAGTAATACTTTGCTAAAATTAACCTACAGCAGGTTATTACAACTTATAGAAAGTATATTTTATCCATTTCAACTAAATTATAACTTTTTAAATATAAGGATTGAACCTGCATTAGATTATTTTGTGGAGATGACCGCCGTGTTACCAAATGAGTTATTGATCAGCCAGCAAGCTCGTGACTTAGGAAATCAATTAATTAAAGAAATGAACATCAATAGAAGTTATGGAATGGCTAATTTTCTTGGAGTAAATACTTGCTATGATAATCATCAGGCTGTACTTATTTGGACATTTCAACTGCTTGAAAGGGAACCTGCCTTAAATGAATTAGCAGAAATTAAAAAATATTTTCTTTTAATCTTTCCAGATAGTGTTTATCAATTAGCCTAAGTTGTTTTTAAAATTAATTTATTAAATAAAAAGCACTAAATCAAAGAAAGCTTTATTTAAAAATACCTATTAATTCAAAAACATACCATTTACTGAATATATGAAGCATAGGTTCCTGCTCTATCACTCACTCGTACTAAAATTACATCGCTCTTTTTACTGATACTAAACAATTTATGTCCACGCCACGTTCTGCGGCTTCGAGGGCTAGTTTTTGTTGAACCACTGAGAACAAGGACAACAAACTGCCTACTATATTTTCCCGGAGAGTGGTGTAGGAACTTTTTCATTATTGCTAATCATATCAGCGACAACATCAGCAACGAGCTCCTCTATTCCTGAGAATGCTTTAGACTGATCCGCATCAAGCCAAGACAATGATGGAAACTCAGCACATCATTCGTTTAAGACCTATTTTAATGACGGCACTGGTCGCAAGTTTAGGTTTTATTCCAATGGCGTTAAACACTGGAATTGGTGCAGAAGTACAACGACCACTAGCAACAGTTGTTATCGGCGGTATTGTATCTTCTACAATTTTAACTTTGTTTGTATTGCCTATTTTATATCAATGGGCGCATGGCTCTGAGAGTAGCAAACAGCAATCCGACGAAATTTAAAATCAAAAAAAGCAGCTTAATTACTAGGTTATGCCTAATTAAGCTGCTTTTAATATTGTATGCCCAACATTTTATTGATAAAGCTTACTGCGCTTCATCCCGACAATTTTCATTTAAAAACTCAAACTCTATCGTTGTATGCGATAAATGATAGGAAGATAATTTAGCTGCAACTTCTTGTTTAAGCCTAATTAATTCTTTAACGTCAAAGTTGTCACTCAGCTCAAGGTGCGCTGTTAAAACGTGACTTTCACCATCTAGTGACCAAAAGTGCATGTGGTGGATACCATTAACTTCAGGAAATTCCATTAGTGATAGTTTAATACGCTTTTGAGTCTCTTTATCGGGTGCAGCTTGAAGAAATAAAACGAGTGTTGATTTCAGGTTTTTGAAAACATTAAACAAGATGAACAGCGTGAACCCTATTGATAAAAGGGGATCTAATATCGGCAGTTCAGCGAACAACAGTACGATAGAGACTATAAGAACGGCAACCCATCCAAGTACATCTTCAAGAAGGTGCCATGTCAGCACTTTCTCATTTAATGTTTCACCCGCTTTTAATTTTAATACAGCATATCCGTTAACGGCAACGCCGAGTATCGCTAGCCCTAACATCCCCTCGACTACAGGCATTTCAGGATTGGACAGCTTTGGAATTGCTTCAAATAAAATCCAAATTGAGCCAATGATTAAAACAATACTGTTTATCAATGCGCCAAAGAGAGTAAGTCTACGATAACCATAACTAAACTTATCTGATGCTTCTTTATCTGAAAAACGACTTAAAATCCACGCAAAACCTATTGAAAGACTATCACCAAGATCGTGAACTGCATCTGCCATTATCGCCGTACTGTTAGTGAGCCAACCACCTATAAATTCGATAATAGTGAATGTCACATTAAGGAAAAATGCCCAACCAATACGGTCATCTTTACCATGTTGATGACTATGATTATGGTTGTGCATTTTGTACCTCTAGTACTTTTCTATTTCTTAGTTTTGATACATTCATATTAATCAAGTGACGTATCAAGCGTTGATATATCCAGCGTTTGAACCCCGACAAGTTAGTCCCTTTTTCGAGATAGAACTCATCAGGGGAATCATAAAGCCCAAAGTCATCATGAATACCTTCTTTTTGAATATAGGTATTTTCTCCACGCCAATCTGTATCTGGTGATGAAAAGCACTTTGTTGCAACACCATAACCACAAAAATCATCTTTTACTTGGTCAAATTTCTCCTGTAGAGAGCTTAAGTATTGCTCATCCAATATAAAGCCCTCTAAGTTTATCCAACGCCCTTCAAAGTAAACTTCTACCCAACTATGAATGATGTATTTAGGTGCTAACCAAAATACATAGCTTGGGATAGCACCTTTTTGTAGTTGCTGGTCTATGGTAAACCCATGAAATCGGCATTGAATGCCTAGTCCACGCAATAGTGCCATTAACAGATTACCCTTAGTATTAC
This sequence comes from Acinetobacter sp. YH12021, assembly GCF_013420145.1. Taxonomy (NCBI): domain Bacteria; kingdom Pseudomonadati; phylum Pseudomonadota; class Gammaproteobacteria; order Moraxellales; family Moraxellaceae; genus Acinetobacter; species Acinetobacter sp. YH12021. The sequence goes on along the minus strand of NZ_VOYT01000043.1, from coordinate 2,518 downwards.
ATTGTCCATAACCATCTGCTAGCACATCGCTTGCTGCAATATCATCGCTTTCATTATAACCAAAGAAAATCTCATCTTTTACAAACTGATAAGCGGCACCAATTTTGTTGAAGTTATCCAAGTTTTTCCACCTACGTTGATCGATCAAGGATTGGATATCTTTGTGTTCAAAATTAACGATATTCGTATTGTTTAAATATTTCTCAGTCATTTTTTATATATCCTTTTCGTTGCATACTTATACTATAGACTCTATAGTAACTATAGAGTCAAATGTCTGGGGGAAATTGATGAAAATAGGCGAATTGTCAAAAAAATCGGGCTGTTCAATACAAACGATTAGATATTATGAAAGAGAAGGATTTCTGTTAAATCCAAATCGTTCAGAAGGTAATTTCAGGCTGTATGATAGCAAAGCACTTAAACAATTGGAATTCGTAAAGCATTGTCGCAGCCTAGATATATCACTCAATGATATTAAACGTCTTATCGAATTAAAAAATAAGCCAGAAGAAAGCTGCTCTAGCGTTAATGCATTAATTGATCAGCAACTTGCACTAGTGAATAAACGCATGAAAGAATTAAGGGCGCTTAAAGCTGAATTACAACAAATGGCTAGTGCTTGTGGTTCGAACAACCCAACATACTCATTATATTCTGCTGACCATGTAACACGGCAAGTATATTGTTTACTATCCATTTGAAACCCCATAATGTTTTAAGTCTATGTATAAAAGTACGATTTTCACTTAGCAGTACTTAAATAATCACCCCACCACTGCATCATTTCAGTCCGCTGGGCTAAATAGTCAGCGTGATTATAGCTGGCACGGGTACGGTTCTTATCAATATGTGAAAGTTGTGCCTCAATCCAGTTATCCTGGAACAAACCTGAGTCATTCAAAATGGTACTAAAAGTGGAACGTAGTCCATGAGAGGATAATTGATGTTTTCCATAGCCCATCTTACGTATAGCCATATTTAATGTATTAAAATGAATCGGTTGATTATGTTTCCGTGGGCTAGCAAAAATGTACTTTTCACCGTATGACCATTGCATGACGTCTTTTAAAATATCTAAAGCCTGATCTGAAAGTGGAACTAAGAAGTCGGGAATCTCATGGCCTAATATGACTTTTCGTCGAAACTGTTTAATATGCAAGGCAGGTATTTTCCAGACTTTTTCATTTAAATCAAAATGATGAGGCTCAGCCAATAACAATTCAGCCCCTCGCACGCCAGTATGTAATTTGAACAGCAGTGCTTTTTTAATAATCGGATGGGCATCCAATTTTTGTAATTTATACTTAAAATCAGATATATCCTCCGCTTTCAAATACGGATAATTTTTCTTGATTTTACTGTTAATGGCGATTTTATTTAAACCATGCGCGATGTTGAATTCACAATAACCCATCGCTACAGCGTAGTCATAAATTTGGTTCAAATAACTACAAGCTTTCTTGACAGGTTCTTTTACTTGGCGTCCCTCTATTTTTTTGATTACTGAAACCAGGTCATAACGCTTGATGTTTTGAAAAGGTAGATCCTGAAGGTCTGGATAAATATCTTGCTGTAAGCATCTTTCTGCTAACTGTAGTACACCACAGCGGGGTAGATCGTTGAAGGCATTTTTCAGTTTGAACTGTAACCACTCCTCCCCGACCTTACCAAAGGTGATGACATTAGAGGCAGTATCTTGTTCAAAACAGAAATCATTGTCTTTAAAGTCATCTCTGACTTGTCGTGCCTTTTTCAGCGATAAATCAGGATAACGACCTAACTGAATGCGTCGACGTTTTTTAGTTTGTGGATCTGTATAGCGATAGCACCAAGATTTTCTTCCACTCGGCTCAATCTTCAGGCTAAGCCCATCTTCATCGGATAAAAAACTGGTTTTTTCCTTACAATGAGCTTGGCGAACTTTAATTTCAGTAAGACTCATGGAATTTAAATGAAACCTAACAATGGGTTGATTGGATCAATTATATCAAAATAGAACGCTTTATGTATGATGCGTACACTACGCATCATATATATTTGTAATATATTGTTTTATATATTTAATATTTTAAGTATTTGTATTTTAGTAACCATTATAAGTACCACCTCTTCTTTAAGTTCCCAACAACTCACTTTTTCTGTCATCAATGTTAAATAAGTCTTGTGCTTTAAATTCTTAGATGACCTCCTCTACCCTTTATTATCATTTTTATAAAAGTAACTATATGTACTCATTAAAATTTGTAGAGCTCAAAAACAAAAAAGACCGCTATATAGCAGTCTTTTAACTTAATTAAATAATAATTAATTCATTTTCATCATAAGTGCATAAGCATCACGTTTGTTTTGACGCAATGATTCTATCTCGGACTTCGTCAGCTGTTTTACGAGAGTAATTAACTATAACTAAAAATATAGACAAATATTTGCATAAGTTCTCATTTTGTCTATGTCGATTCAGTAGTGGCAAGGTGGGTATTTATTAGAGATTTAAATGATTATCTTTTGTATTTTA